>WFXK01000283.1 GCA_015490695.1 Bacteroidota bacterium
ACCTTTGAAGAGGAAAACGAATCGATTCCGTCAAAACGAAAAAAAGTTTTAATTATCGGCAGCGGGCCTAACCGCATAGGACAAGGCATTGAATTTGATTATTGTTGTGTCCATGGTGTTTTAGCAGCGAAAGAAGTAGGATATGAAACTTTAATGATTAACTGCAATCCCGAGACCGTTTCTACCGATTTTGATGTGGCAGATAAACTATATTTTGAACCGGTATTTTGGGAATATCTTTATGATTTGATTCAGCACGAACAACCTGAGGGCGTGATTGTACAATTAGGGGGACAAACCGCTTTACGATGGGCAGAAAAACTGCATAAATATGGCATTAAAATCTTTGGTAGTGATTTCCCTACTATAGACTTAGCAGAAGACCGAGGGAAGTTTTCTGATTTCTTAAAAGAATTAAACATTCCTTATCCTGAGTATGCTGTTGCCCATTCTGCTGATGAAGCCCTGCAATTAGCGAAGACCTTAGGTTATCCCTTATTGGTTCGTCCCTCTTATGTACTGGGTGGACAAAAAATGCGAATTGTCATCAATGACGAGGAGTTGGAAGCACAAATCATAGAGATTTTTAAACACTTCCCTAACAACCGGGTACTTTTAGACCGATTTCTTGCCAATGCCGTAGAAGCGGAAGTAGATGCAATTTGTGATGGGGAGGAAGTACAAATCATGGGGATTATGGAACATATTGAACCTGCAGGAATCCATTCAGGAGATTCTACTGCTGTCCTCCCCCCGTTTGACCTCTCCGAAGAAATTATAGAAACCTTAAAGTTCTATACAGAAAAGATTGCTTTAGCCATGAATGTTGTTGGATTATTAAATATTCAGTTTGCGATAAAAGACAATAAAGTTTATGTTATAGAAGCCAATCCTCGTGCTTCTCGTACGATGCCGTTCATTGCAAAGGCACATGGAATACCTTATATTAATTATGCGACGAAAATCATGTTGGGTACACATAAATTAAAAGACTTTACTTTTCAGCCTCGTTTGGAAGGGTATGCGATGAAATTACCGGTGTTTTCTTTTCATAAATTTCCGGAAATAAAGCCTTCTTTAGGACCAGAGATGCGTTCTACGGGGGAAGAAATTCGTTTTATTAAAGACTTAAATGATCCGCTTTTTAAGAAGCTTTACGAGCGAAGACAAATGTATTTAAGTCGTTAATAGCATTTGGAGTTCTGTTAATAAAGTGCTATTTTTGAGAAGCCAAAGCGACAAAGGCTATGCCAACGTTATCGCAAAGAGGTCAGCAGTTGCCCGCTTCACCTATTAGGAAGTTAATGCCTTATGCGAACGCAGCCAAACAAAAAGGCATTGAAGTGCTGCATCTGAACATTGGTCAGCCTGATATTCCAACACCAGAGGTCTTCTGGGAAGTTGTCAGAGAAAAAGCCCAAGGGGTCTTAGCTTATTCGCCTTCGGAAGGTTTTTTAGAACTGCGGCAAGCATGGGCAACCTATTACAAAGAACACGTAGGAGTGGCAATAGAAGCAGAAAACATTTTAATCACTACAGGGGCGTCAGAAGCATTGCAATTTGTTTTCGCTGTCTGTTTTAATCCCGGTGATGAACTCATCCTATTAGAGCCTTTCTACGCAAATTATTTAACTTTTGCTATTGAAAAGGGCATAGAAATTGTCCCGATTACTACTTATATTGAAGAAGATTTTGCTTTACCGCCAGTAGAAAGCTTAGAAAACTATATTACACCAAGAACCAAAGGTATTTTAATTTGCAATCCTGTAAATCCTACAGGGAAGTATTATCATTGTGAAGATTTACAAACTTTGGCAGAATTGGCACAAAGACATGATATTTTTTTGATTGTGGATGAGGTTTATAGGGAGTTTTGCTATAGTGAACGTATTGGATATTCTGTTTTACACTTTAAGGAGGCATCGGAGCATACGATTGTAATAGATTCTATATCTAAGCGTTTTTCTTCGTGTGGTGCACGGATTGGGGCGATTGTGACGCGTAATCAGCAGGTTTTAGAGGCGGCTTTACGCATGGCACAAGCCCGATTATCCCCGCCTACCTTAGAACAATGGGGCGCTATAGCACTACTACAACTTCCTCAAAGTTATTATCAAGAGCTAAAAAACACTTTTGAACGACGGCTAAATACTTTAAAACAAGGCTTGCAAAGCATTCCAGGAGTGGTTGTGCCTAACTCCAATGCAGCATTCTACCTCATGGTACAATTACCCGTAAAAGATAGTGAACACTTCTGCCAATGGCTTTTAGAATCTTTTTCTTATCAAGGAAAGACAGTCATGATGGCACCAGGAAAAGGGTTTTATTTCAGTCCCCGATCGGGTATCAATGAAGTACGGATTGCTTATGTGCTCAAAGAAGAAAAACTACAACAAGCTGTAGAAGTGCTACGTCATGGTCTGCAGGCCTATAAAACCCAAACACAGTACCAGAATCTACAATTACCCTCCGTATGAGCATGAAGTCAGCAGTAAGATGATTATATTGCTTTGTCGGCTCAGGAACTACCTTAGTCGCTGCTGAGCAAACCGGACGAAGATAGATTGGAATAGATAATTCGCCCATCGCTATAAAAATTTGTCAACAAAGAATCCATAAAACGGGTAGGTGTTCTGCTTATAACCTGTTAGAAATTGTGAAAGTATGAATATATGGATTCAAAAAGTATCGCTATTGCAAATGAGCCTGGCTATTTAGATAAATTATTAGAGGTTTATCCAGTAACTCAAGAAACCAGAAGAGAGATACCTAAGAAAATAAAGAAAGAATTAGAGCAGCTTTTCGCCAGCCAAGATGATTATACCTTCATTGAAAAATTACTAAAAGTTACCGAAATTCCCTATCAAGGACCCTTATGTCGGCTTTTTACGCAAACGCACCAAATTTTTGGAGTACAATCCTCAGACTGTACATAGATTAGCTCAGCGAATCCACTCTATGGGGTATAAGTGTATGATACAAGCA
>WFXK01000284.1 GCA_015490695.1 Bacteroidota bacterium
GCTCAAAACATTACTAAAAAAGGAGTACCTTCTTTATTTCAGAAACGGCTTTATCAGTGAAGAGGAAAGAAGAATCTTACATCATCGTTTTGAATCCTTTTTAAAAGAACGCTTAAAACAGCGTCTTCATGCACTTCGCTAAAAGTTATTTTTTAGTAATTGCTTTTATTATTATCTTTCTGTTGTTAGCAGGGTATTTTTATTACTGGCACAGACGTTTATTAGCTCTACAAGCTACTTATACGCCAAGCACCAAAAAACGCGTTTTTAAGTTTTCATGGTTTACTTTCTTTATAACATGGGAATTGCTTATTGTTATAAGTTTATTACTTGGTTTGAGTCAACCACAGTGGATAAAAGAAGTACTACAATTGAAAAAGCCTGTTCACAAGCACTGGATTATTTTAGATGCTTCTAAAAGCATGCGTACACTCCATGGACGTAAAACCCGTTTGGAAATTGCTGTTGATTTAATAACGACTTTACTTCAGAACTTAGAAGGATTCCATGAATTTGGATTTGTTATTGTTGGTGAACAACCTTGGTTAATCACTACTTTCACTATAGACCGAAATGCTTTACAAGTGATGATAGAGCAATTAACCCAATGGTCTATTCCTGATGATGGTACAGCCTTAGGAGATGCGTTAGCCTTAGCCTTAAGCCAAACCCCTGATGAAATAACTCCTTTATTCTGGGTATTCAGTGATGGAGGACTAAACCGCGGTGAATGGGACCTTCATTCTATTGCACAACTACTTCATAAACGAAATATCCGTTGCAATACTATTTTGATCGGTGATAGCTTAGTATTTCATCCGCAGAAACGACAGTGGCAACCCACAGATTTTGCTCCTCAACTCATGGAGATGCTTGCAAGTAAAACCCAAGGATTATTCTTTACTCCTGAAACATGGGATTGGCACAAGATTTCACAACAAATAGCCCATTACCCCACTACTTTTACCCTTTTACCCCCCCAGCGCTATGGCAAAGACTTATCTTTTTACTTTTTTCTTGCTTCTACGCTTCTTTTGACGCTTTATCTCGGCGTTCTTCTCTTAGGCGTGCGCAATCCTTTCTGGTTCTAAGACATTTGTGTGTCCCAAACGTATCGTTTTAACACTTCTATTCCAAAGAAAAGGATAGTGCTATAAAAAAGTGTTCCTAAAGCTTCATAGGTAAAGAAAGGAAGGGCAGCCGTATAACACAAAAGCAATCCTTGTAAGGACTTAGGATAGTAATCATACATTATCCAAACGCCAAAGTTGGTGATTAAAAAGAACAGGATAGAGAAACTTAAGCTACTAAGCAGTAATTTTTTCCAGTTCCATTGATGTAAGGTTCGTCCGATGAGCACACCGATGAGGAAGGCGGCATAGACAAAGGGCATAGTAGCATGGAAGCCGATAAAAAGGTCGCTTATGAACATCGCTATTAAAGGAATCATAAAAGCAAGGGGTAGAGAAGGTAGGTAAGCACCTCCGACCAATGCCATTGCCCCTATAGGAGTAACGTTCGGAGGATGGGGCAATAAACGGGTCAATGCCGCTAATAAAATAATCGCACTTACCCAAATAATTTGCTTTTTCATGGCAGCAAAATTAAATAATTCATGGACAACGCCATTGCCAATGCGACAACGGATAATCTTTCCCTAAATAAACGAAGTGCCACCACTCTTTTGGATGTGCCCAAAACCCTTGTTTACGCATCACTTTATATAATAACCATCGTCGTTTCAGCACTTGCTTGGGAAGCTGCTGATACCCTCTATGGGCTTTTTCAGAAAAATCATCAAAATCTGTTCCCATATCCAATAGGTTTCCATTGCGGTCTGCCAAAGAGACATCAACAGCTAAGCCTTTATTATGCCATGAGCCTTGGAAAGGAGGTGCAACATAATTAGGATTGGGAAAGACACGCCAAAGCGCCCATTGAACCGCCACAGGACGATAACAATCCCAAACAACTAATTGATAACCCTGTTGTTTTAGTTCCTTAGCTGCCATTAACAACGCTTTTGCCGCTTCTTTTCTTAAAAAACAACGACTACATGAATACAACGATCGCCCAACAAAATTTTTTTTCGTTGCATAACGTAAATCCACTTTTACCGCAGGTTCACGAATCCAATACCATTGGCTGGTGTCGTAATCTATGGGGATCCACACTTTAAGCGTATCGGGTGCCTGGGATAAAGCTTCCTTAGGCGTTACCTGATGATAACATGCCGCTACTAACGCCGCCAACCAGGATGCCGTAAAGGACAATTCCTTCGGAAACATCCTATCGTCATATAGTCATAACCAATACCAACTAAGAAATAACGTGCTGTTACCACCCCGGAAGGCGAACGAAACTCCATAGACGAACCCTGGTAATACTCAAACTGGATTTCTATGGGTTTTATCATAAAAGACAACCCAAAAGTAAACCCTGCATGAGACCTCCTAAACTCTTCACTAAAACTTTTCAAAGATAAACCTAGTTGGTTATTTGCTGTATATAAAACGGTATTGGTTTCATCGTAGCGAGTATCTTCTTTAACAGACAAGTTGGTCACAAAAGGAATATCCAAATACACCCCTCCGTATAAAAACAAGAATTCTGACAGTGGCATAAGTAAAAACTTAGCAGCAGGTAAGAAACTCACTTGCCGTGCACGTACCGTAACATCTTCTTCCCTGATGGCTAAACTTCCCTTTCCTTTCATAAAATAGCTTTTCATAACAACATTAGCAGACAACTTTACACCTACCCATTCATTAAAAAGGTTTTCTATATAAGCAGCAATCTGGGCACCTACTCTTGGCATCGCTTGCACCAAATCACCCTGCATGGTGTTATACGTGATTCCTCCTTCCACCCCTGTAATAATGTGCTGAGCATAGAGGCTCCCTACAATAAAAAAATGGATAACAGCCCGCATGAATGCAAAGTTAAATCATATTAATGGAAAGGACAAGTTGATACTACATCAAACCATGAAGACGAGATTTTACTTATAGCTTCGTTTTGTTAACTTCACAAATTCAAATTTCAACGGTTCTTTATGCAAAATGGGTTTTTCTTTATCATATTCCCATGCTGCCACATAGCAAAATTCTTCATCATTTCGCAAAGCTTCACCGTCTTCTGTTTGATATTCTTCTCTGAAGTGTCCACCGCAAGACTCTTCTCTGTGAAGCGCATCTATGACCATTAACTCTCCTAATTCTAAGAAGTCTGACAGACGATTGGCTTTTTCTAAGGTTTGGTTTAGGGTTTGACTACCGCCCGTGACTTTCACATCTTTCCAGAAGATTTCTTTCAGTTTGCGAATTTCTTCTAAGGCAGTTTCTAATCCTTCTTTAGAGCGCGAAATACCGCAGTAATGCCATAAAATTTCTCCCAAGCGTCTATGGATTTCATCAGGCGTTTTATTCCCGTTTACGTTTAAAATCTTTTTCAAGTGTTCTTCAGCTTCTTTTTTTACTCGTTGGAATTCTGGGTGGTTTTCTGGGTCTATGGTGTCCCAAGATTGTCGTGCTAGGTAGTCGGGCAGGGTATAGGGGATGATGAAGTAACCATCTGCTAGACCTTGCATGAGGGCGCTGGCACCTAAACGATTAGCACCATGGTCGGAAAAGTTCGCTTCTCCCAAAACAAACAATCCAGGAATATTGCTCATTAAATTATAATCTACCCATAAGCCCCCCATCGTATAGTGGATAGCAGGATAGATACGCATAGGAACTTCATAAGGGTTATCCCCTGTGATTTTTTCGTACATTTCAAAGAGGTTGCCGTAGCGTTCTTCAATGTACTTTTTACCAAAGCGTTTAATAGCATCTTCAAAGTCCAAGAAGACGGCTCTTCCTGTAGCGTTCACACCAAGACCCATGTCGCACACGTATTTTGCGTTTCTGGAAGCAACATCTCTGGGAACTAAGTTCCCATAAGCAGGATAGCGCTCTTCTAAATAATACCATCGTCGCTCTTCTGGAATGTCCTTAGGGCTTAGTTGTCCTTTACGGATTTTTTCTGCATCTTCTTTATAACGCGGTACCCAGACTCTTCCATCATTTCGCAAGCTTTCACTCATGAGCACTAATTTAGACTGGTAGTCGCCGCTTTGCGGGATGCAGGTTGGGTGTGCTTGTGTAAAGCAGGGATTAGCAAAGTAAGCACCTCGTTTGTGGGCACGCCATGCTGCTGTGGCATTAGAATTCACAGCATTGGTAGACAAGTAGTAAACATTTCCATAACCGCCTGTACATAATAAAACAGCATGAGCAAAATGCATATCAATACGTCCTGTAACTAAGTTCCTTGTGATGATGCCGCGGCAGTGTCCATCAATGATGACAATATCTATTAGTTCGGTTCTTGGGTATAGTTTTACGGTTCCTGCGTTGACTTGTCGCATAAGGGCTTGATAAGCACCTAAGAGCAGTTGTTGTCCTGTTTGTCCTCTTGCGTAGAAGGTTCGGGATACTTGCACGCCGCCGAAGGAGCGGGTTGCTAAGTAGCCTCCGTATTCTCTTGCGAAAGGAACCCCTTGTGCAACACATTGGTCAATGATATTGACGCTCACTTCTGCTAAGCGATAGACATTGCTTTCTCTGGAGCGGAAATCTCCTCCTTTGATGGTATCGTAAAACAGGCGATAGGTGCTATCGTTGTCGCTTTTGTAGTTTTTTGCTGCGTTAATTCCTCCTTGGGCAGCGATGCTGTGGGCTCTTCGGGGAGTGTCGTGATAGGTAAATACCTTTACATTATACCCTAATTCCCCTAAGGTTGCCGCGGCAGATGCTCCTGCCAATCCTGTTCCTACTACAATTACCGTGTATTTTCTTCGGTTGTTGGGTGCAACTAACTGCAAAGAGGCTTTATGACGCGTCCATCGCTCCTCTAAAGGACCGCTTGGCTCCTTACCATCCAACACATCGCTCGCAACCCGATACAACGTTCCTTCTCCCGCCATCGCTTTATCGTTATTTAATTCCGTTCAATAAAAAATAAATAGGAATAATGGCATAACCCACAGGAATTAAAATCGCGTATAAATACCCTAAAATCATTACAAAGCGCCGAATACCCCGATTGATAATCAATCCCGTCGTTTGAAAAGCACTATAAACCCCATGAACTAAATGAAAACCCAGAAATAAGAAAGAGAGCTCATAAATAATTACATACACAGGACTTTGAAATGCTGTAGCAACAACCGTATAAAGGTCTTTAACTTGCATTCCATCTATCATCATTGTTGGCACGTTACTTCCCCAACGGCCATTAATAAGAAAGGAATTTAAATGGATAATTAAAAATACTAAAATAATCGCACCACTAATGGGCATGATGCGAGAAAATAAACTACTGTTTTCCGAAGCCCGATTCCATTTATAACGTTGTGGACGTGCTTGTAAGTTCTCTATAGTAACCTTCAAAGCATAATAGATATGAACAAGGATAGCGATAAAAAGTAATATTTCTGCTACGCGTATCCATCCGCTGGTTGCCATAAAGTGGGCATAACGATTAAAGGCTTCTTTTCCGACTAATAAAAGCAAATTTCCCCCTAAGTGGACAGGAAGAAAGACAAGAAGGAAAAATCCTGTAATAGCCACCAACAACTTCTTGGCTACAGAATACATTGCCTTTGAAAGTTTAATTTCATTTCCCGCAGGCAAGTTTAAGGAAAAAATCGGATTATTCTAAACTTTCTATCAATTTACGATACTTCTCAGCATTCAAAAGATTTTTTTTCTCTTCTTCTAATTTAGTTGGTTGAATCTTAATAATCCATCCTTCTCCATAAGGGTCTTGATTGATTAATTCGGGTTTTTCTAAAATCTTTGGATTTACCTCTTGCACTTTTCCAGAAAGCGGCATAAAGAGGTCTGCCACGGTTTTTACGGCTTCTATAGTACCGAAGCTGTTTCCTTGTTCTATTTCCTCACCTACGGTTTCTACTTCAACATACACAATGTCTCCCAGTTGATTTTGGGCATAGTCGGTAATTCCCACATAAACAATTTCTCCTTCAATCCGAGCCCATTCGTGGTCCTGAGTGTACAAAAGCGATTCAGGAATCTGCATAAGCCTTCTAAATTTGTGGCAAAAATACAAAGGAGTGTCAGACTGCCAAGACTTTCACACGTTTTTAAAAAAGAAAAAGATAGATGCAGAACGCTTTGCTAAGGAAAATCCCAAGGAGTATGAA
>WFXK01000285.1 GCA_015490695.1 Bacteroidota bacterium
ATAGTATATAGTGCTGGGGTAACGCCTCCATCGCTTTTATCATCATAGCAATCCCTCTGCCTTCATGTAAGTTCCCCTGATAAAGCAAAATTATAGATTGACTATTTAAATCCTTAGGCTTTTTTGCAATACGCTTAGAACGCAGAGGATAATTAGGGAATACTTTCAAAGAAACTTTCAACCACTTTTGATAGGCTTCGGCAATACTATGGTTTACTGTTAAGATAGTCTTCACCTTAGGCATAAGAGTTCGTTCTAAGAATTGCCAAATCTTTTGAACCAAAGGTCTGTGAACGACTGATGGCGATTGAGAATAAAATTCATGGGTATCATAAACCAAAGGAATATTTCGCAATTTATGAACTAAATAATTAGGAAGCAAAGTATCTAAATCATTAGCGCATAAGACGGAAGCCCGCACAAAAAGGAGATGAAAAAAAAGTTTAATATGAAATTCCATAAACATCGCTTTTCCTTTTTTAAAAAAACACAGGATGCGATGAGTTTTATAAGGTAGCGGAGGTAATGGAGGAGAACACAATGAACGTCTGCCAATACAATAAACTTCATAACCGCCTTTTTGCAAAGTGATACACATTTTATAGATACGTTGGTCTGTACTAAGATCGCTGATGACACTAACAACGACACGTCGTTTCACTGCGGCAAAAGTAGTAGATTTAAAAAAAAGGTTGTAAGTTTGGATGCCGAAAAAGCCGCTTCTATGCAGTTTGTCAGTTTCTTAAAAGAGGGTAAATCGCACGTAGGGTTATTCTTTCGGGGCAAGGTATTACCCTTGGCACAAGCTGCCCAACGATTAGGAAAAGCCTTTCCCTTAGACATGAAAAGCTATCTGTGGCACTTAGATGAATACGAACCGATTGCAAAAGAAATTCATCAGCGCTTAACTAAACAAGGCGATTTTCAAGAACTATTATTACCCTATCACTCCTTAGAGATTCAAGCGCCTGTACCGCAACCTACATCCTGCAGAGACGCCTATGCATTTCGCCAACACGTTGCAGCAGCACGAAAAAGCCGAGGACTGGAAATGATTCCTGAATACGACCAATTCCCCGTCTTTTACTATACCAACCACAACGCCATCATCGGCCCAGGACCTGTAAAAGTCATGAAAGACCACCTTATTAAATTAGACTATGAATTAGAAGTTGCTGCCGTCATCGGCAAACGAGGACGCAACATTGAAGCCAAAGACGCCGATAACTACATCTACGGCTACATGATTATGAACGACTTCAGTGCACGACAACTCCAAAGAGAAGAAATGAAACTGAACTTAGGTCCTGCAAAAGGAAAAGACTTTGCTACTGCCTTAGGTCCTGTGTTAGTAACCCGAGACGAATTAGAACCTTTTAAAATTCCCCCTAAGGAAGGTCACATCGGTGAACGCTATAACTTAGTAATGAAAGCCTATTTAAACGGCGAACTGATGTCCTTAGGCAACTTCGCCGATATGGACTGGACCTTCGCAGAAATCATAGAGCGAATCTCTTACGGCTGTGATATTTTACCCGGTGATGTTATTGGCTCAGGTACCGTCGGTACAGGGTGCTTATTAGAAATCAATGGCACCAGAAAAATGCAAGACCCCGACTACGAACCTATTTGGCTAAAAGAAGGCGACGTCATAGAATTAGAAGTAGACTTCCTCGGAAAACTCCGAAACACTATTGAAGTAGAAGACTATAACTATTCTATTTTAGCCAAAAAGAAAACTGCAGTACAATGAGCCGATGCATAGGCTTCTTACTAATAGGCTTGCTGGCAAGCGCGCAGCAAGGGTATCATATCCGTGTCAAAGTAAAATACTTTCCCGATAGCGTCTGCTTATTAGCATACCACTACGGAAATCAAAAATACGCTAAGGACACAGTTGAAGTCCAAAACAAAACCCTTTGTGAATTCAAAGGTAAAAAACCCTTAGAACCAGGCGTCTATTTAGTTGTCATGCCCCCTAAAAACACCTATTTTGAGTTCTTAGTAACCGAAAAAGAACAACACTTCTCCTTAGAAACCGATTCTACCGATTTCATTCGGCACATGAAAGTAAAAGGCTCTAAGGAAAATCAAATCTTTTATGATTATGTCCGCTTTGTAACCCCTAAACGGCAACGACTTCATGCTTTACAACAACAATTACAAGGAAAAACAGGGGAAGATTCCGTTAAAATCATGGAACAAATCCAAAAGATTAACGAAGAAATCAAAAACTACCATGCTCAATTAAAGAAGAAATATCCTAATGCTTTTTGGACGAAGATTCTTGCATTGATGGAGGAGCCTGAAGTACCTAAGGATTTATCCCCTGAAGCCGCTTATTATTACTATCGCGCCCATTATTTTGATAACATAGACTTTAGCGACAGACGCCTATTAAGAACGCCTGTTTTCCATTCCCGTGTGATGAATTACATAACGCAATGGACGCCCATGGTTGCCGATTCTATCATCAAAGCCGTTGATTACATCCTTTCTTTAGCAGAAGCAGACTCAGAAGTCTTCAAATACTGGTTAGTCAATTTATTGAACCATTTTGCCAAATCCAAAGTAATGGGGATGGATGCTGTTTACGCCCATATTGTCTTGAACTATTACGCCAAAGGCAAAGCTCCCTGGGTAGATAGTACGCAATTGGTTCGGATGGTAGACAAAGCCACCCGTCTGCAATTTTGCCTTATTGGAAAGACGGCACAAAACATTTATCTTCCTGATTCCACAGGCAAATATTACGCGCTTTATGATGTTGTAGACACTTCTCGTTATACGATTTTATATATCTGGGACCCCGATTGTGGTCATTGTAAACGAGAAACCCCTAAGTTGTTAAAACTTTATGAAAAATATAAAGATAAAGGTATTAGCGTTTATGCAGTTTATGGCGGAGCGGAAACAGAAAAATGGAAAAAATACATTCGTACCCACAAACTACCATGGATAAACGTCCACGACCCTAAACATGAATCCTATTATCGTTACTTTTATGATGTAGTTGCCACACCAACGATTTATTTAATAGATAACCAACGTAAAATTGTTGCGAAGCGTTTAGATGTGGAGCAATTAGACAAATACATTGCCCATCTCTTAAAACAAAAACAAAAGTAATGACACAAGTAGAGTTAGTACCCCTGCATCGTTTAAATTGGGAAGAGGTCGTTCGTTTAGAAGTTGCTCCAGAACAACAACGCTTTATCCCTTCTAATCTTTATTCTATTGCACAAAGTCGTTTTGAAAAGAATAGTTTGCTTTATGCGATTCGTGCTGAGGGGAAAACCGTAGGATTTGCCATGCTTTTACTAAGCGATAATGTCTGCTGGATTGCCCGTCTTATGATAGATAAGCACTTCCAAGGACGAGGTTACGGCTATAAAGCCCTACAACAAATCCTACAACAAATGCATCATAAAGCCCGTATTCATGAAGTGCGCGTCGTTGTTGCAAAAGAAAACAATCGCGCTATAGCCTTTTTTGAAAAATGTGGCTTCTTCTTAAAAGATGAATTGGACGACAACGAATACATTTATTTCTACCCACTGCGTTGACCACTGGTTAGCCCCACAGCTGCTTTATGAAGACAATCATATTGTAGTAGGGTATAAGCCTTTTAACATGCCTTCACAAGATGATGTTTCAGGGCACATGAGTCTGTTTCGTTGGATACGTTTGTATTATCAACGAGTAAAAAATGTTGCTGTTCGTCTGCATTTGATTCATCGTTTAGACCGTCCTGTTGCAGGATTAATGGTTTTTGCCAAACATGCTAAGGGTGCTCACCACTTAGGTGTGCAATTCAGAGAACGAAGGGTCAAAAAAGCTTATGTAGCAGTATGCCACGGCACAGCGCAAGAACAACAAGCAAAATTAGTCCACTATCTAAAAAAAGATAGAAAAAACAATGTAGCCCGACTTTATAACTCCCCAGGTAAATCGCGTAAAGAAGCTATTCTATTTTACAAAACCTTACAAACACAAGAAAACAAATCTTTGTTGTTGGTTTATCCTTATACAGGCAGACCGCATCAAATTCGTGTTCAATTAGCCAAGATAAAATTACCCATTGTAGGTGATATAAAATACGGCAAAGGAGACCAGCTACTTTATAGAGGCATTGCACTAATAGGTTACGCGCTACAATTCCGCCATCCTGTCTATAAACGCAATTATTTTTTTCTTTTAGAGGGCTTACCTAACGACTATCCTTGGAGTTTTTTTGAACAATTTCCTTCGGCTGAAGTCATTGCGGATTTTTGGACTCAGACTTCTTAAACCATTGTTTTAGGGGATAGAGGGGGTTTTCCAACAAGCGGGCATCGTTTGCCGCCTGATACAAAATATAGATAGCAATAGGACCGATGATGAGCACGGGTAAAAACGCACCTGTCCAAGGGTCTAAAACCCCTTCGCGGGCTAATTTCTTTCCTTGGGTCATTAAGACATAAAAAACAACAAAGAAGCTAACAGAAACCACTGTCGGTGCACCAATCCCCCCTTTGCGAATAATCGCTCCTAAAGGCGCCCCAATCAATAAAAAAACTAACGTTGCCAATGGAATCATCCACTTATGATAATAAGTCAACCAATATTTTCGTGCCATCTCCACACGGTCTTTGTAACGAACCTCATAAAACTCTACAAACGATTTAATTCCCCGAAGATGATTTTGAACATTTATAAGCACCCGTTGGTCATTATATCCTGCTTCTAAAAGCGCTAAACAAAATCGCTCTTGGTCCTTTCCTACCTCTTTAAGCGACTTCGGAAGATTTTTTAACAAAAAAGTATTGTATAAGTACGTATGAAATTCTTTTTTTAGCTTCTGCGGCTCATGACTGATACTGTCAGCCGCTTTCCTCAATTCGTTCAAGGTTAACATGTAATGATGCGATGCAAATAGCTGCTCATCACTCCGCTGTAATCCAAAACCACTTAAATCAAATCGGAAAAGAAGACTATCAAAATAAAGACGGGAATGGGGATAGGTCTCTCCAGGGCGAGGATGTTCAACATGTTCCGAAAAACGATAACCTCTATAAAGCCAAAAGTATAAATACATTTTTTGATAATCCGAATGGATTCTACCGCTGTCGGCAATGACTACTGTGAGGTTTTGTAAAGAATTGGAATAATCGTAAATCATAACGTTTTTCAGCGTGCCGTCAGGATAGGCTTTTGCAGCACGAATAACATAGTGGTCAATGGTGTAGTTAAAGATTCCTGATTTTAATTTGAATTTTGGTTTTGCTCTTTCTACATCGTAAAGTAAAGAGTAGAGTTTTAAGTTGGCTTTTGGAATAACTTCTGCGGCGAACCAGAAAGAGAAAGCCCCTAATAGCAATCCAATACCCCACAAAGGACGAAGAAACTTAAATAAACTAATACCTGCCGCTTTAATCGCAACCAATTCGTAGAATTCTCCTAATTTCCCTAAGGTCATTAAAGAAGCTAAAAGGACAGCGATAGGAATTGCCATAACAACCATAGAGCCACTGGCATACCAAAATAATTTTACAATAACCCATGCAGGAAACCCTTTGCCGAAAATATCCTCTTGGTATCGGGCTAAAAACTCTAATACTAAGATAAAAAGGCTTACGCTGAAGCTGGCTAAAAAAGGGGGGATAAAAGCACCGATTAAAAGTTTATGAAGTTTTTTCATAGGGGATACCTCAAAAGTAGCATACTTTGTTCTTGTAGACAAGCTACGCTTTGCCCATTTATGCTAACTGAACTTCCATAAATTTTATCTATTGACCTGCGTTTGCTTTCAAGACTCCACAAAATAAATGTAATATTGCTGCCATGAAACGAATAGGCATTGTAATAGGTGGCATTATTGTTATAGCGCTCCTTATTGCTATTTATCTGTTTACTAAGAAAACCCAGGGGATTCAAAATAAATCACCTGACTTTACTTTAACGCCTCAGCAGTTTATCCAAGCCTTTTTAAAAAATCCAAAGCAAGCCGATAACCTTTATCAAAACAAAGTGATTCAACTTCAAGGAGTGCCTCATAAAACAATGGAAAAACCCTTAAAAATCGTCTATCAAGCGCCTGAATATTCCATAGACATCCTTTTAGACACAACGCTTTATCAGAAAGTTCCTGAACAAATCCTTAGTGTAAAAGCCCTCTACATTGGCTACGAAGCCCCAGATTCTTTATTAGAACTTCCCGGCGTTATCCGACTCCAATATGGTGTCATCAATCCGCAGTAGCTGCTTCATTCTTGCAATATTTATAGCGAAAAGTCAAACATTACTTGTCAGTAGCGATTCCTTCTACATCGGTATGCATTTACATGTAAAAGTTCCTTTACAACAACGATGGCTATGGAAAAAAGAAAACTTTGTTGGCGACTTCCAAGTACTTCACAGCAAAATACAGCAAGACACCCTCCACCTCCAAGTACATAGCTTACAAAAAGATACCCTACAAACGCTGACTATCGTACTACATCATAAAGATTCCCTTTATACGAAACCCCTACAAAAAAAACTCAAACGCTATACTTTATTACAAACAACCGACTCTGTTCAACCGATTTGGTTTGCTCCTGCTTACACCTTACCTCCTTCTCCTGTAAAAAAAACACTGCAAACAATTATTTTTATCGTTGCACTAGTGCTTCTGCTATTGCTTCTGTTGCCTAAACTAAAAAAACTCTGGAAACGCTTTTTAGTCTGGTACCGCTATAGAAAGCTTTTAAAACAACTCCATGCAATTGCTCAATTATCTACACATCAATGGATTAGTGCTATAAATCGTTTATGGAAACAATTATTAACCCAAGAAGATGGCTGTTGCTATTTAGCCATTACTCTAGAAGAGACCAAAGGAAAATTTTTGCCTGAACTGCTCAAAACATTACTAAAAAAGGAGTACCTTCTTTATTTCAGAAACGGCTTTATCAGTGAAGAGGAA
>WFXK01000286.1 GCA_015490695.1 Bacteroidota bacterium
GCACAGAAACCGCCACTAACTTGTCCTTCGTCCGCTGATAAAACCCTAAGACACTAAGACGAAAATAATGCCGATTACCCCATTGATAAAATAACACCGCAGCAACCTGCTGCGTACGCTCAGGTCTTAAAAAAGGATTGCCAAAACCAATAAAATAACGCTCATTTAACGTTGGCGTACGCCAACCCTGAATTAGCTCTAAAGCATAATTCCAATTTCTGCGGTCACTTTTCAATTGTAGAGCAACTTGCAACAATGGATGGAAACGCTGTGTTTGCTCTAAACGAACTTTACTTTTTAACTCCAACCATGTATTCCATTTCCGTTGCCAAAAGGTGCCAACATGCCATAGGTATTCCTTTATATTATTTAAAGGAGTAAACTGAACCCCCAATCGATTTCCTACAGCATACAGCCAGCGCAAACTTCCTTCTACTTGTAGTTTTCCCCCTAAAAAGCATTGTTGGTATTGTTGATAGACACCCCACAAGTGGGCTTTATAAATACCTTTCTCGCCGATTTCGGGTTCATATATCAGGGAATAGTATTGGTATTTTGCTCCTAAGCGCCACAGACGCCACAGTGAAAAACGTCGTTCCCATTGAAGAGCACTAAAATGGTTCCCTAATTGAACTTTTTCTTTGAATAGTCCTGAGGGGTTCCCTGTTACGATGGGAGGTAGGATTTGTAAATTACGCCATGAGGAGAAAGTTAGTAATTGGAGTTGTTGTAGTGGTTTGGTTTTGGGTTGCCAATAGAGGAAGTGGTCCCATTGTTGGAAGGGGTGGGGTGGGCGCACGCCACGCTCCCCTTGATAATCGTAAGGGAAGTTGTTTTTTGCTGTTTGCCATTGAACTGCTGTAACAAGGCGCTTAAAGTAGAAACGTCCACTAAATTGTCTTTGTCCATAACTTCCATAGCCACCTTGCACGATGGATTTGCCTCTAAGTTCAGGTTCTAATTGAATATTAGCTGCTAAGAAAGGTACGAAGGTATGTTGGGCAAATGATTGAATTTTTATCGTGTTAAACGGCAATAGCGGTATAACACTTAGGTCTATGACTCCGGAGAAGGGGCTTTCATAGGGGATGGTCATTAGGGTTAAGGTAGTTTGGTTTGCAGAAAAGCCCCGGAAACTAAGGGTTTTAAGGGCGCCTGCCCCACCGTAGTCTTTAATAAACACCTCTTCGTAGCCTTGTAATGCCTTAGGTAGAGTCCAGCCTGTAATAGGGAACATGTTAAGGCTGTCGCTTTGGAGTTGCCACGAACCTAATTGAACTTGCAGTGAGGGGGCATTGGCAGTAATAGAAACGCTATCCAAAGAATATTCTTGTGCTACAGCAGTGCTTAGCAACAAAAGTATTTGTGGAATAGATTTTGCTTTATTGAGTAAGTAGAAACTAAAATGAATAAGGCGATGCGAGTACTGCATTTTCTTTTGAGTATTTGGTTGACGTTGACGTTCGTCAGTTGTGGAGCTACGAGGGAGTATCGTGCGTCGCGCAAGGTACAGAAGAAAAAGGAAAAAGACTTGAAGGCGGAGATTCAACGTAGAGCCATCAAAGAGGCTCGGAAGGAGGCTAAGAAGTTTCGCCGACAGGGGTATACCGTCACACCCGGCTCGTTGCCAATGGATAAGATGTTGGAACAGACGTGGATGAAGTTATTAGAAAGGGATGAAAATGGCGAACCTGTTTATATTGCTGCGGATGGGAATGCCGTTGCCCAAACCCGAACCGCTGCAGAGATGCAAGCCTTAGAAGTTGCTAAATTGAACTTAGCGGGACAATTAGAAACGATTGTACGTTCTATTGTAGAGGCGAATATCGCTAACGCTCAGTTAAACACAGAAGAAGCAGCTTCAGTAACTCGGGTGCTGCAAGGAGCGAAAAACATCATTGCTACCCGCTTAGAACGCGTAGACCCCGTCTTCAAAATCTATCGCAATTTGCCCAATAAGCACGTAGAAGTAAACGTTAAAATCCTTTATCCTCGTCGTCAAGCCATAGAAACGGCTAAAAAGGCGATTAAAGAAAAAATGGAGCAGGACTTAGAAAAGATTCAAGATAAGTTAGACAAACTTTTAGGGTTAGAATGAGGTGGTTGTTATTGGTTTCATGGGTTTACGCTCAGCAGTTAGTTCAGGGCAGTGCCGAAGGGGTCTTAACACCCGATTTGAGCTTGAAACAGCTGCAATGGCAGTTAAAACAGAAAGCGATTATTAACGCTTTAGAGCAAGCCTTCGGCACTGCCGTCCAATCCCAACGGTATTTAGAATTAGAAAATATTACGTGGGGACAGCAAGCACAAACCCAATCCCGATTTTATACGTGGAGCCAAACCACAGTCAATGGCGAATGGTTAAAGACCTTAGACTTTCGTTGCGAACAAGTTGGAGAAGAGCAAGGAAATCCTTTATATCGGTGCCAAGTCACAGGGTATGCACGCAAGATTCCTCCTGTGCAACTACCTTTTAAGGTTTCAGCGCTCAAGTGTCCTTCTTTACGGTGTGCTACTTCGCAGTTTATTCATGGTTCACCCTTTTATATGGCTTTTTATGCGCCTTCCGATGGCTATGTCGCTGCTTTTTTAGTCAATGAAGACACGGCTTATAGAATTTTACCTTATCAGGCTTTAGGGAGTGTGTTTCCTTATGGGGTTCCTGTTAAGGGGGAGAAAACCTATCTTTTTTTCTCTCCTGAGCAAGACCAACTTTATGAGTTCGTTCCTGCTTATTTGAGTAATTATGTAGATGAACTGCTATTAACGGCAGAAGAGAATCCGACTTTATATCAGCTTTATGTGCTTTATGCGCCGAAGGTGATTCCGTTGCCTTTAGTAGAGTTACCTTCTTTGAGCACGTCTTCGTATAGTATTCCTGCTTGGATGCCGGCAAAGGCGTTTCATCAATGGCTATTTGAGTTGCGTTTAAAAAATCCTCAGGTAAGTATTCAAATTTTAATGTTGAGCATTTATGGGGAGGATAGTGTGTTTGCTGATTAGTGTGGTTTTAGCGCAGCCCTATAGAGTCCTTGAGGGGTTGCATCAGCGAGCAGTAAACGCTATCGCCTTTATTCAAGATGGGCGCTATCTGCTTTCTGCTGGTTCCGATGGCTATGTATTCCTTTATGATATGCAAGAACAATGGGTAGATACCTTGCTTTGGTTTGATACTCCTATTTTAGCCATGGCAGTCTCTCCAGATGAAACCTATTTAGCCTTAGGCGATAGCCGAGGCGTTCTACGAGTGTTTGAACTGCAAAATCTGGAATTCCTTGCAGAAAAACAACTTTACAATAAACCTATAGAACGCGTAGCGTTTAATCCAGAAAACCCCGCGCAGATTTTATCTTGTAGTTATGAAGGCAAAGCGATTTTATGGGAATTTCGTACGGATTGGGAGCTGTTAGTGCGGCGTAGTGAGCGAAGTCTCTATGCGATTGGATTCGCTCAAAACGGTGATATGCTCATTGGTGGTAGTGATAGAACCCTTACCCTTCATGACCATTATACGGGAGACGTGATACGTAAGCATCAATTACACAGGAATACGATTCGGGCAATTAGTGTAGCGCCCCATAGAAAGTATTTTGCTTCAGGAGACCTTTTTGGTGTCGTTCTCCTCCATGATTTGCCATCTTTTTCTATCCGTAGTCGTATAGAAGACATTCAAGAACCGATTCGTAGTTTAGCTTTTAGTCCTGATGGGCGTTTTCTTGCGATTGCCACTCGGATGGGGAATGTTTATTTATGGAGTGTAGAAAACCAAAAAGTTGTTAGAACGCTTCGTCATCATGGTAGTCTTTGGGATGTTGCTTTTAGTCCTGATGGGAAGGTTTTAGCAATTGCGGAGAACGATGGAGATATTAAACTATGGCGCATAGAGCGCTTAGGGATACAAAAGCCGGCTTCACAAACGCTTACTATTAAGCCACCTGTTGCTGTAGATTTCGGTATTCCAAGCATTAATAAAGTTTTCCCTAATCGTTATGCGTTGATTATTGGCAATGAAGATTATGCCAGTTATCAGACCAGTTTTTCTCCGAATATGAATGTGTTGTTTGCACGTGCAGATGCGACGGTATTTAAGGAGTATGCTGTAAGGCGTTTAGGGGTTCCCGAAGAGCAGTGTCTTTTGCTGTTAGATGCAGGGGCTACGCAGATGAAGCAGACGATAAACAAATTAAAAGCTTTGATTAGTACGACGGAAGGGGCAGAGGTGTTTGTTTTTTATGCAGGACATGGAATTCCTCATCCTTTAACGAAAGCACCTTTGTTGCTTCCTGTGGATGTAGACCCTTTTGCCCCTGAAGATGCTATTGCTTTGCAAGACCTTATAAACACTCTGTCTTCAGCACAGCCGAAGTTATTGACACTTTTTATAGATGCTTGTTTTAGTGGGGGTGGGCGTTATGAGTCGCCCTTAGCC
>WFXK01000287.1 GCA_015490695.1 Bacteroidota bacterium
TCCTTGTTCTAACCACTCTTGTTGTAGCTGTGTTTTGTTGATACTGTCAAAATATTCTATTGGAACGCGCATTTTTTGTAAAATTTGCAGTTGTATTTGGGGGTCTCCTTTTAAGGAGCGCTTTTGACTGGGGAGGATGACCAATACTTTTTTCCCGATTCTATGGAGCATACGGGCGACAGCCATACCATCACCACCATTATTGCCCGTACCTGCTAAAATCAAAAAGCGCTCTTTATCGGCAAAAGTCTCCATCGTTGCTTGAAAAGTGCCTTGGGCTGCAGCTTCCATCAGTAAAATAGAAGGATAGGCGTACTGCTCTATCATTTGCCGGTCTGCCTCCTGTATCTGGGAGCTATTAGCGATGCGCATAACAAGGGCGAAGGTAAAAAAGTTTTTATAAAGTTTTTCTAATTTTGTTTTCCAGAAGTAGAAGAAAACGCTATGAGAATCCTTATTGCATTGCTTTGCGGGGTGATTGCATGGGCAACAGAAACCGCATTGCCTTTGTATAAGACCTACACTGAACGCGACTACCGCGGCGCCACCGTCATGTGGTGGATTACAAAAGATACCAATAACGTTTTGTATTTCGCTAATGACGAAGGGGTCATCACTTACAACGGAACAACTTGGCAACTGATTAAAACCCCAACTTCTGCAAGAGCCATCGCCATAGATGCAAAAAACCGCGTTTTAGTAGGCTGTAGAGAAGACTTCGGTGTGCTCCTACCCCAAGGTCCCGCAGGAAAACTCCGATATAAAAGCTGGAAAAATTATCTGAAAACCACCGTCCAAAAGCAATTAAAAGATGTTAATGCCGTTTATACCCTCGGAACTACCGCTTACTTCATAACGGACAAATACATCATTGTTGTGCGTTATGATGAAAAAATCCCAACTTTCCACACTATAGAAGCCCCTAAACCCATATTAGGCTACGGAAAAGCCCAAGGAAAAATCTTCGTAAACCTAGCAGAAGAAGGATTACATTATATTCAAGGAAATCAATTAAAACCTGTCAAGGGCGGTGATAAATTAGGTACTAAAGAGCCTGTCTGCATTGAAGTAGAAGGGAAAACCTATATTTTCGCTTATTCAGGAGAGATTTATCGTTTGACCAATCAAGGGATTGTTCGCTTCCCTACGGAAGTAGACCCTTACTTGAAACGCCATAAAATTTACATGGCGGCTTACTTAGGAAACGACCGCATCGCCATCGGAACCTACTCAGGTGGCACTGTGATTATTAATACCAAAGGGAAACGACTCTTTACCCTTAATAAAGCGAACGGCTTTGAAGACGATGATATCTATTTCGTTTATGGCGACTTAGAAACAGGATTATGGATTGCCCACTCTAAAGGATTAAGCCATGTCAATGTCCATTTACCGCTGTTAAGCTATGAAAAAACCCCTGGACTAAAAGGAAAAATCACTTCTTTAGCTTTTTATAAAGGAAGCCTCTACGTAGCAACCCTACAAGGCGTATTCCGATTAGAAACCACAGG
Organism: Bacteroidota bacterium; assembly: GCA_015490695.1. Lineage (GTDB taxonomy): Bacteria > Bacteroidota > Bacteroidia > SpSt-205 > S141-50 > S141-50. The sequence continues at coordinate 1,512 of WFXK01000287.1, forward strand.
GAAAGGACAATTTAAAAAAGTCCCCGGTTTAGAAGAGAGCTACCACTTACGCATTGTTAATGACCAATTGTTAGTAGCAACCCGTAGAGGACTTTATAAAATTATAGGCACTACCCCTAAAGGAATTTTAACAGGTGAGATTGTACAATCTATCCATCCTTCGGAAGTTCAGCCTAATCGTATTTTTGCCGCTTTGTACATAGGTTTTGCTGTGTTAGAATATCAAAATGGACGATGGAAAGTCTTAGCAAAAGACTTAGGAGTTAAAGAAAATCTTTCTATCACTTCTATTGTGGAAGACCAAGAAAATCATCTATGGATAGGTACACACTTCAAAGGACTTTATGAAATGGATTTAGAAAGTAAAAAACTCCGCAAAGTAGACTTAAAAACCCACTATGCTCGTGTGATGAAACTCCATGATGGTAAAATCCGAGTTTTAGGGGATGAAAAAGTCTATGTATATGAAAAAGGTCAATGGAAAGAAGATGAAAATGCCACTTCACTACTGCAAGCCTTCCAAGTTTCAAAAAACACTTTTATTCTCCCTACCACTTCAGGATTGTGGTTTACCACAAGCAGTGGATTGGTTTATTTAGCCTATAAAGAAGGGGAGGGCTATAAGCATGTTGCTATAAATCCCTTGAACGCGGTAAATGAAAAATTTAACACGGTTTTTGTAGATGAAAAAGGAAGGGTTTGGGCAAGTGTGCACGATAAACTCTACATGTGTAATTATCCGAAGTTTTGGCAACTATTAGAGCAGTATCCTCAGATAATAGATTACAAAATTGTTGTTTATCGTATTGTAGCAGGCAAGGATTCGGTATTGTTCCATGGTGTTGTTGCAACAGACAAAGGTTTTGTGTTTGACCCTAAAGCATTACAGTTGCCCAAGTTGCCTTATCGGCTCAATAATGTACGTTTGTATATAGGCATTACTTCTTATCTAAATGAGCAGGGGAATAGATTCCGTTATCGTTTGAGTGCTGAAGAGCCGTGGTCTGACTGGAGTCAAGGGGCAGAAATCCGCTTAACCAACCTTTTTGAAGGAGATTATCAGATTTTTATAGAAGCGGAAAACGCTGTAGGAAAACGTAAACAACAACAAGTCTTTACTTTTTCTATTGCACCACCTTGGTATCGCCATATTGCAGCATATATTGGTTATGGTGTGTTGTTATTATTGGTCATTATGGTTGCTGTACGGATTCAAAGTGCTCGTTTAGAAGCAAGAAACCGAGAATTGCGCATTGCTGTAGAACGGGCAACCCGTCAAATCAAACGGCAAAATAAAGAATTAGAAAAACAAAAACGACAATTAGAAGAAGCCTACGAACACTTAAAAGCTACCCAAGCCCAACTGATTCAAAGTGAAAAGATGGCTGCTTTGGGTCAATTAGTCGCAGGGGTAGCCCATGAAATCAACACGCCCTTAGGTGCTATAAACGCTTCGGCAACGAACTTAAAACGGGTTTTAGAAGAAACCTTAGCGCCTTTAGCCGACTTACTCGCCTCCCTAAATAAAGAAGAAGTAGAAACCTTCAAAAAAATCATCGCTAAGGTACTGGTCTATGAAGGCGGACTCTCCAGTAGAGAAGAACGAAAATTACGACGACAACTCAAAAATAAATTAGAAGAGTTAGGTGTCCCAAAACCGAGTATCGCCAGCGAATTAGTTAAAATTGGTTTATATGAAAACATAGAAGAATTGCTCCCGATATTAAAACACCCAAGAGGTGAAGAGCTTATCCAAGCAGTGATTCAAATCGGGAAAATGAAAGTGAACTTAAACACCATAGAACTTTCAGTAGCCAAAACCCAAAAGATTGTTTATGCATTGAAAAGCTACTCCCATCGCTCTGCTGAAGAAGAAAAAGTGCCTACCGATATTGAAGACAATATTGAAACCGTGCTTACCATTTATCACAATTACCTTAAAAAAGGAATTCAAGTTATTCGCAATTATCAAGAGAATTTACCACGGATTATGGCTTATCCCGACGAATTAAACCAAGTTTGGACCAACATTATTCACAATGCTATTCAAGCGATGGAAGGGAAAGGAACTTTACAAATAGATGTTTTACAAGAGGGGGATGAGTTGGTTGTTAAAATCACAGATAGCGGTCCTGGGATTCCTCCAGAGATTATAGATAAGATTTTTGAGCCGTTCTTTACGACGAAGAAAGCGGGTGAAGGTAGTGGTTTAGGACTGGACATTTGCCGTAGAATTGTCCAAAAACACGGTGGTAGCATTAGCGTAGATAGCGAGCCCTGTCTCTTATACACATCTC
>WFXK01000288.1 GCA_015490695.1 Bacteroidota bacterium
GTATGGACACTGCTAAGCTGCTTAGCCTTATTAGGAATCGTTCCATTGTACTTTTTATAGCTTAACTATCTTTTTAGCAATATCCAAGTTAATGCTCTTCAAAAGTTTTACACCCTTACAGATTTGTAAACCACTCCATAGGAATAGGCAGAATTTCTTTATAAAGTTCTTTGATACGCTCTTGAATCTTTTGTGTCAGCTGCGTATAAGCGGCTGCGATGAGATTTTCCATAACGACTTTATCTTTTAGGAATTCTGGTTGGATTTTTACTTCTTTGATTTCATACGTCAGATTAGCTCGGATTTTTAGCGTTCCTCCTCCAACAATCACTTCTACCTCTTCACTTTGAAGTCTTTCTTTGAGTTGATGGATTTTTTGTTGGATTTCTTTGGAATGTTTTAATAGTTGGAAAATATTCATGGGTTTTGTGCTAATTGTTCGTAGCGGTCTCTGCTCATATAGCCGATGAGAATAGTAAGACAGCCTTCGCCCTTACGTAAGCGTCCAACGATGGTATACTCTCCCGATGCTCCTAGGGACAAATCCCAAAAATCTTGATGGGACTGTGTAGTATAAAGCCGTACACCTGTAGGGTCGTAAAGCTCAAAAATCACTTCGGTACCCTCATCGGCACAAGGAACAATGCGATAAGCCATACCGCTGTAAAGAAATACTTTCAATTTCGCGCTTTCTCCTTCAAAGAGTTGTACTCTGTAGTATTGTCCATCGTATTCAAAGAAGCGTAAAGGGTGGTAACAGCGTCTTGCTGTACGATTACATTGCCCTTCTACCCGCGGTATGCATAACAACCCAATCACTATGAAAATAAGTGTTCTCATAAGGACTGCTTCAAAAGATTTTCTCTAACGTCTGTAATGACTTCGGCAATCGTTTGCATAGCCCCTTCGGGGATATGAAAAGTATTTTTATTCTCTACAACGATTAAATTCCCAATCTTTTTTATTTGGGCTTTCCCACTATAACGGACCTCGATGGGTGAAAAGGCTTCGTCTAATTTGTTTAAATATAAGGTAACTAGCTTCGTACCCTCAGGGTTTTGTTCTAAACGCTTACGAATGACTTTTAAATAAAGTTTTTGTTCAGCAATTTTTTCTTTTAGGACTTTATTTTTTGTTTCCTGCCATCCTTTTGTTCCGATATAGAGACTTTCTATCCAACCACCAAATAAAATAAAATCTTTTAGATAGCTCATACCGCTTTGTTGTAATCGCTCTTGAACTTGACTATAAACTTTGGTAGCAATTTTAGTTAAGCTGTCGGTGTTTTCTTTATTTTTATCAATGCGGTCTAATAATTTTTGGGTGAAAACGCCTTCTAAGTGAAGTTGGTGGCATAGCTCTTCTAGGGTTTTAAGGAGTTTGACGCTTTTTTGGGTTTGCTTAAAATGGAGAGCATAGGCTAAATCGGCGCTATACATGCCTAAAGCTAAGGCGTAATGGGTATTTTGGTTTAGGGAAGCTACAACATCTGTAGGAAGCAGCCAGTCATTATGAAAGGTTTCAAGGCTATTGAAAAGAATACGGATTTGTAAAGGTGAGGGGAGTAAATAGGGAGGGAACGAAGGAGTTTGTTTAGGTTTTTCTATAGTGTTGGATTGTAATTGTTCCTTAGGCGGTTGTTCTGAAGCGGTACAAGCAATTAAAAAAAGCAATAACCATGCGTACTTCATGAATTTTGTGTTGTATTTTCTTCTTTTCTTTTAATGCGAGCAGCTTTTCCGTAGCGTTTACGTAAATAAAAGAGTCTTGCACGACGCACTTTCCCTCTACTTATGACTTCTATACGTTCAATAATAGGGGAGTGGATAGGAAAAATGCGTTCAACGGCAACGTCTCCAGAAATGTGCCGTACCGTAACCATTTCCGTTGCACCACTACCTCTTCGCTGTATTACCACCCCTTGATATTTTTGAATACGCTCTTTATCGCCTTCTTTAATACGTACATAAACGGCAATGGTATCTCCTGCCTTAAACTCCGGCAAATCTTTTCTAAGATAAGGGGCATGAATGAATTTTAAGGTTTCCTGCCAATTCATAGCGGTGCAAAGTAAGGAAAAAGCCGCTGTTTTTACAAATACTAATCAATAACTATAATACGTTTGCGTAAAAGCGTCGTTCCATAGGTACCTTCTTTTAACCTTAGTAAATAAGTTCCTTGTGGTAAGTGCATCAAGTATAAGCGCTCTTTTTCTTTTGCAAGGGTTGCTTTAAATAAACGTTTGCCTTCAAAATCAAAGATTCCCAAAATAGCAGCAAATACTGGCTATTGCGGATTTCCACATTAACAAATCCATTATGAATTGTGGTTGGATAAACAAGGAGTTTCTCTGCGTAGTAAGGGTTTTCTACGACAATGAGCTGGGAGTAAGCGGTTGTTCCGTTACCGGCAGTATTGACCTCAATATCAAAAGGAGTACAATCAGGGAGGAGCCATGTGGAAATAATGATATAATAAGTTTGTCCTGCTGTAAGGGAAACACACCCCAGCGAAGGATTGCCATCACTGCTAGTAGCACTAGCAATACAGTTAGTGATTGCTACATCAAGACAACCGTCTAAAACAAATAACCCAACCCACGTATCAGTATTACTCAGATTAATACAAATACTTTGGTTTGTTGAAGGGGTATAAGCAAAAACGTAGCCCTCGCCGTTTATATAGCTGCTGTCTCAAGCATCTACATTAGAGTAGTCGTCTCCTGTACCACAAGTCGTTAAACCCGTTTGAATAAACGGAAGGGACGTAATCACATGGGGACTGTTACACGTATTCTGGGCTTTAGCATAAAAATAAGCCCCTGCCGCAATTACCCAAATCCATCGCATAGCGCAACAAAAGTAAATGAAAAACAATGTAATTGTTGTTGATTTATACGATTGGTACAAATTTGTTCATGAATAGTTGTTTGTTTAGTTTGAATGGTGTCTATCCAAAAATGATTGAAAAGAGTGTGTAATTTTGTTTAAGTTTGCGCCGATATGGACTTCCAGCTTAGTCAGGAGCATTTGATGATACGGGAGGCAGCAAGGGAGTTTGCCCAAAAAGAACTGCTGCCAGAAGTCATAGAACGCGATGAAAAACAAGAATTCCCTCAAAGTTTAGTCCAAAAAATGGCAGAAATGGGCTTTATGGGAATGATGGTAGACCCTAAGTACAACGGACAAGGCATGGATACTATCGCTTATGTATTGGTCATGGAAGAGCTTTCTAAAGTGGACCCTTCCGCCAGCGTGATTGTCTCTGTACAAAACTCCTTAGTATGTTGGGCAATTGAAACCTTCGGAACAGAAGAGCAAAAACAAAAGTACTTAACTAAATTAGCTACAGGCGAAATCATAGGCGCTTTTTGTCTTTCAGAACCGGAAGCAGGTAGTGATGCAACACAACAAAGAACAACAGCTGAACCTAAAAACGGCTATTATCTGCTTAATGGCGTAAAAAACTGGATTACTAACGCCCAAAGGGCGGGCATCTATCTTGTGTTTGCTCAATCTAACCCTGAAGCAGGACACCGAGGCATTAACTGCTTTATTGTAGAACGGGAGTGGAAAGGCGTTTCTGTTGGGAAAAAAGAAAATAAAATGGGATTGAGAGGTTCAGACACCCATAGTATGCTTTTTACCGATGTAGAAGTTCCTGCTGAAAACCGTCTTGGAGAAGAAGGACAAGGGTTTAAGATTGCGATGAAGACTTTAGATGGCGGACGTATAGGGATTGCTGCACAAGCCTTAGGAATCGCCTCAGGCGCTTTTGAACTCGCTTTGCAATACGCTAAAACCCGTAAAGCCTTCGGTAAACCCATCATTGAACACCAAGCTATCCAATTCAAATTAGCCGATATGGCAGTTAAAATAGAAAATGCCCGTTTGCTCTGTTTGAAAGCCGCATGGGATAAAGACCAAGGCAATCCTTATACCCTTAGTGCCTCCATGGCAAAACTCTATGCCGCAACCATCGCTAATGAAGTTACCCGCGAAGCCGTACAAATCCATGGAGGTTATGGCTATGTGAAAGAATACCATGTGGAACGCCTCATGCGAGATGCTAAAATCACAGAAATCTACGAAGGTACCAGTGAAATCCAACGTATCGTCATCGCACGCCAATTAGCAAAACTCTATGGATGATTTACCTCCCCTACCTCATCTTAAGCCTGTTTTATCTAACTGCCTTTTGGACGACCATCATAGACCCCTATAGCGTCACTGCATTAGCACAACTTAGAAATTTTGTCTCCTCTTTCTTTTGGATAAAGGTTTCATGGCTGTTTTGGCATGGTATAGGCGTCTATTTTCTACAACAATGGTTTAAGCTTTGGAATGTAACAGCTCGTAATGCCATCCTTTTAACCGTTTTGATTTTCTCTTTGCCATTATATGTTTTTATTGTTTTTCAACTCAAGTGGGAAGTAGTGTGGTTGCCTGCAGCGTTTGCAAGTCTCTATTTCGGACACGCTTTGTGGAAAATTCAAAAACCTCACTGGGCTGTAGCAGTACTATTTACACTCCTTTTGTTACGATGGCTCGCTCCAATGCACGTCTTTATAACCATGGGAATTTTAATTCTTATTTTTTCCTTTTCCATTGCTTATAAAATCCTACGGGTCGGTTTGCAAATATTTATTCTGCTGATAATAATTCTTTTCGCTTTGCTATTTCCAACAACGAATCCTTATGCGCTATTGCTTTCTTTTCCCTTAGCTTTGGGCATGAGTTGGCTACCCTGGGGGATTGCTTTTTTGGTAATTCTTAGTGTAGATAAAGGTAACTTTTTCCATGCTAAAAAGCCGAATTATTCCCAAAAGTGGCTATGGATAGCGGGTTTTTCCTTTTGTTTCCTCGTCGCTTTATTATGGAGAGATAGTGGACTTATGCTCTTAGCATTCCCCTTCTTTTTATGCCTTTATGAAGATACCTTAAAAAGTCTGCAATCACGCAATGCTTTTTCTTTACTCAACCGTTTGAGTATGGGGCTTTGGATATGGCTTAGTGTCGTTTTTGTTTTTTATCTTTATCTAAGTCGTCATACTACTTTTAAAGGATTGTGGTTGCAATGGTTAGTCATTGGTGGATTATGGATTGGTTATTGGCTTGTAGGATTCTTAGGTCAAAGTGAACAATTTCGCTTTTACTATGCTACTTTTATCGCTACTATTGGAATCAATCTTATTATGGTTACGCAATTGTTCCCTTATGCTACGGAGTTACAACCTGAAGTGACTTTGTATCGTTTAGAACAAATTGATAAGAATTTTTATCGGCGACTTTATATTTACGAAGCACCTTTGCATCTTCTTCCTGCTTATACGCACAAAACGTATCGCTATTTGCCCGATGTGCAGACCTTGAAACACATCAATACGCAAAATACTTTATGGCTTTATACTTCAGCAAAAGGGTACGTAGCGCTTTTAGACCATGGTGCTTTGTTTCAGAACGTAGAAGAGCTTTGGTATTATGATTTGCGTCAAGGGTGGTTTGCCTTGTTTTGGAAAGACAAACCTTCTTTACAGCCATTTTATTTAGTTTACATGCCACTGCAGTCATGGATGCCGTAAGATATGGAATGCAAGTAGCAT
>WFXK01000289.1 GCA_015490695.1 Bacteroidota bacterium
ATTTATTTCCTGGGCAGGGGTCGCAATACGTAGGGATGGCAAAAGCACTTTATGAACGTTATCCAGAGGCAAAACAACGGTTTGAACAAGCAAACGAAATCTTAGGTTTTCGTATTACAGACATCATGTTTAATGGTCCGATGGAGCGGTTGACAGAGACAGCTGTTACGCAACCAGCGATTTTTTTGCATTCGGTTATTTTAGCGGAGCTATTGGGGGTTTCAGACAAGGCGGACATGGTGGCGGGGCACTCCTTAGGGGAGTTTTCTGCTTTGACCGCAGCAAAAGCCCTTTCGTTTGAAGATGGTTTACGTTTAGTACAGATTCGTGCTAAAGCCATGGATGATGCTTGTAGAGCCCACCCCAGTACTATGGCTGCCATCATCGGACTGGATTTTGAAACCATAGAAGCAGTTTGTAAGGAAATTCCTGGGGTTTGTGTTCCAGCAAACTATAATGCCCCTGGGCAATTAGTTATTTCAGGTAGTGTAGAGAGCGTAGAGATGGCGATGCAGCGTTTAAAAGAGCGGGGGGCGAAGTTAGTTAAACGGCTTGCTGTCCACGGCGCTTTCCACTCCCCTTTGATGGAAGATGCCAGAAAAGCCTTAGCAAAAGCCATAGAAGCAACAACGTTCCATAAACCCGTTTGTCCTGTGTATCAAAACACCACAGCACAACCTACCACAGACCCCGAAACCATTAAAAAAGAACTCATTAAACAATTAACCGCCCCCGTTAAATGGGTGCAAACCCTGCAAAACATGATTCAAGACGGCGCCGAAACCTTCTATGAACTGGGTCCTGGTAAAGTGCTATGTGGATTATTAAAACGACTGGACAGAAAAAAAGTCTGTACTTCTATGGAAGTGCCTCAATAAATGATATAGCTTTGTAGCATCAATAAAAACAGTACTACTATGCGAGTGTATGGGCAAGCATGGAAGAGCAATAAATTGAAACATTTAAAGCCCTTTTTGTTAGTTGCCTTACTTTTATTAGCGCACAAGAGTATGCCGTTGTTAGTGGTCATTCTATTCACGATGATTGCACTTTGCTCGTTATTCGGGTTTATGATAACGCAGGCACGCCTAAGGACAGAAGCGATGATGTTTTAATCGCTAAAAGCTATGAGCTTGTAGGTGCATGCAGGGCTTTCAAAGAGGAAGAAGGGCTTTCGTCCTTTTCTAAGGTTTTACCCTTAAAACTATTTCCCAATCCCAATAATGGAAAGTTTCAAGTAGACTTAGGAAATACGCCTTGCAGAAGTCAGAAAATAGATTTAGAGCGTTCAGGTTTAACAGGCGTACAATCTTTTGATTTAAGTTATCTTCCTGAAGGGCATTATGTTTTCTTTGTTGTGGGGGAGGATTTTATCGGTAGTACTAAGTTTCAGATTATTAAGGGATAACGCGTTTGTTCTAAAAGATAGTTGTTTGTTATTGCGGAGGTCCGAAATCTGGATTATTAATAAAAGTACTATCGGTGAGGGTTAGTAAGAAAGCTATCAAGTCAGCTTTTTCTTGTGGAGTTAGGCGGAGGTTAATGTCGCGGTTATTGTGGCTCATGATAGGGTCTAAAGTGGGCGAAGCTTTAACATGGTCGCTATAGTGGTCTATCACCTCCTGTAAAGTTGCAAAACGACCATCGTGCATATAAGGTGCAGTTAATGCCACATTTCTTAAAGTTGGTGTTCTAAATTTTCCTAAATCCGCTGGGTTTTTTGTTATTAAGTAAAGTCCTTGGTTTTCTCCTGTGAAGACGCTATCTAAGCCAATGTTGTGGAATTCATAATCGGTAAACAGGGGAAGGGGGTGGCAATGGAAGCAATCACCTCGTTCACTGAAGAAAATCATCATTCCGCGCATTTCTGCATCGCTAAGCATCACTTCCCCTCGGTAATAACGGTCAAATTTGCTGTTTCCTGAGATTAAGGTTCGTACAAATTGTGCTAAAGCATAAGCGATTCGTTTATGATTGATGGTTTCACTGCCAAAAGCTGCTTTGAACATGGGAGGATATTCCGGCAGGGTTGCTAAATAAGCCGTGTCTACTTGGAAAAAGTCTTTAACTTCAAAAAGCATCACATCTTCCAAAGTACCTTGGACATTTCCTTTCCATAAAAAGGCGTTGCTATAACCTAAGTTCACGTGGGGCATTACAGAAACCCCTGCAGCATTGTTTGCAAAAGAAAACGATTGTACATGACAAGTAGCACACGCATGACCTTGCATAGGACCACCTTGCGACAAACGCACATCATAATAAAGTTTTCTACCTAATGCCACCCCTTCCTTTGTTAAAGGATTATCTTCACGAATCTTCATTACAGGGAACTCTGGGGGTAACTGTAAAGTGTAAGGAGTAGGTGAAGAGGTATTATTGGAAGCAGGGGGAGAGTCCTTGGGTGGCTTTTTGCAAGCAATGAGCCCCAAAAGTAGGGTAATTATTAACCAGCGCATCGCTCTTTAAGGTTTTATTTGAAAGACATCCGCACCATTTTCTGCGATTTGTTGCATGTGAAGGGTGTCGCCCATGATGTAACTTTTTGTATTGAAATCATACACATAGGGATTTCTAAACCATTCATTGATATTCATGGTTAGTGGAATGGTGAAGGCGTCGCCTTGGATGTTTAGCGAGGTTCTAATGAGGGCTTGTGGTAGGGCAGCGTTCGTCCCTAAATGCATGGCGTAGCCTGCAGTGCTATCGGGTTTAACTAAATAGCGTCCTTCCAGTTTAAGATGGTGATAGCCACCTCCCATTGCATCGGGCCACTGCATATTCATGTTCTCTACCGTATTGGGAAGTGCTCCCGTTTTATTACGCTCAGGATAAACGCCAATGTAGAACTCTAATTTAACATACGTCCCAGAAGGAATTTCTCCTAAGGAAAGGGTTGGATTGGGATTTTGTAAAGCATCCATGTAGATAACGGTGTCGTTACGCCATTGAAATCCATCATTACGGGTTAAAGTAAACCGAGAAAGATAGTAACGCAGTTTTGTAATGCTATAGCGATTTTCTGCATCGTTCGTGTAAAGTAGTGTGTCTGGTTGCAGTGGTTGTCCATCTACTTCATAACGGATTTGGACTGTTAAAGGCACTTGTGTTGGCGGTGGCGGTTCTGCTGGCTTAGGCTTGCACGCCCATAGGAAAAGTAAAGTCCCTATTACCGCATAACGCATAACTTTTATATTTTGACTTCCTTTACCATCTTACAATGGGTTTCCCCAGGCAAAACTTTATAAGCTAACTGCTCAGGCAACGCTTGACACGCCTTTACTTGAAAACCTAATTTGTAATAAGCCTTGAGTGCAGGCGTATTCTCTTTCATTAACAAGATTTCTGAAGTTTGCTTTTCTTGAAAGTATTGAAGCACTCGTTTTATAAGTTGACGAACAAACCCTTTTCCTTGATGTTTAGGAGCTATAGCAATATTTTCCAGTTGTAGGGTATTAGGAGTGCGTTTGATAAGCGTTTTTTTCATTGCTTTTAAGACAGGTAGGGCTTCTTGGATACGTTCTCTGCCTAAGTGTCGTTGTAGAGCAAGCATTGTGGCACTATCGCTTGAGGTGAATCCTTGGGGTTCTATCCATGCAGCACAGCCTCCTATAACTTCTGTTCCTTCTTCCATTAAAAAGAAAGTGCGATAGCTAAAGGGCATGCTTTCATCTTCTTCTGCAGCAAGTGCCTTATAAAGTTCTAAGGTTTCTATCGCAGATAACTTAAAAAGGGCTTGAAAGGGTAGCGTATCACTACCACTTGCCTGGGCTAACATCGCTAAACGAGCAACGATTGGAATATCCTTCTGGGTCGCTTTCCTAAAAGTCGTCATAGCTTTAATAATTCATTTTTCAAATCGTCGTCTACAGGGTCTGGTCCTAACCAAATTGCCCAAAGGGCTTTTTTAAAATCCTCTCCCTTAAGATGACCTTTGTATTTCCGATTGATATACACGTAAGTTCCCTCTTTTGGCAAATATAACAACTCTACTACATCTCCTTTTTTGAGCTCAGTGTTAAAAAGTTTTATAAAATGTTGGATTTTTTCTTTGGAAGTAGGATAAAACTTTGTAGATTTTTCAAATCCTTCTTGGATGGCTTCTTTCATACGGTCCGTAGTTACTAAGGAGGAGACAATTACTATGCGCATCAAAGCAGCTTGGTCCTTTTCTATAAGCTCTTTGGCATCTTGACTCCTTTTTTCTACATAAAATCCTGCTACATACAGGTCTATCCACCATTTTTCCCTTAAGCCTGCACCATTAAGATACAACTTATGGTTTTTCCACTGATAAAAATCAGGGAACTTTACACCTGCAACTTCTTTTTGCGCTAAGCAGAGGGTAGCGCAAAACATAAAAACGATAACAATCACGTAGCAAATTTAATAAAGTGTTTCTAAATATGCAAATCGTGTTATTGCCTGCTGTTTTGCTATCTCTTAAGCGAAAATTTTTTCTGTAACTTCGCCCTCATGGGAGTTTCCTTACAACAAATTCTGAATTTTCTAAGAACATGGGCACCAGAAGAAGATGCCGAATCGTTTGATAACGTAGGATTACTTGTAGGAGATGAAAAAGCCTCAATTGAAAAATGTGTTTTGTGTCTGGACTACACAGAAGAAGTGTTTCAATTCGCGTTAAAACACAAAGCCCAATTAGTGATTATGCACCACCCTATATGGTTTCATCCACGAAGACATTTGACTACCAACGACTGGATAGGAGCACTTTTATTAAAAACTATCCAACAAGGTATCCACCTTTATGCTATGCACACTAACTTAGACAAAGCCCTGCCAGGTGTAAATTCCGCTATAAGCCAACAACTACAATTACAACAAACCCAATTTATAGATGAAGAACAAAAAATAGGACTTTGGGGCTATTTACCGCAACCTATGAAGAAAGAAAATTTTTTAAAATGGGTAAGTCAGCAGCTTAAAACATCTTTTTTG
>WFXK01000290.1 GCA_015490695.1 Bacteroidota bacterium
AAACTATCGGTAGAAAAGTTTCTATTCAGATAATCCCTTCCATGTTCGCGAATAACTTTTTCTAAGTTCTCTTCTTGGATTTGTAGTTGATAAGTTTGTTTAAGTTTTTCTACGAAGCTTTTTTCTAAAATATCTTTTCTTTGGCTTAGGACGAGGCTTTTTAAGAACTTTCGTTTTTCTTCGTCATTTTGGAAGGTTTCAATGTCGGTAACTTTTAAGATATGCCAGCCGTAGCGGGAGCGGAAGGGTTTAGAAAATTCGCCTTTTTTTAAGGTGAGTCGTACCGAATCTAATACAGGCAACAAGCGACCAAATCCTAAGTCGCCTCCCTTAGGGGCAGTACGGGGGTCATCGGAAAACTGCCGCGCTAAATCTTCAAAAGAAGCACCATTGACAAGCAATTGATACAAAGAATCTATTAGTTGTTTTGCTTCTGCTTCGGTTTTAGCTCTATAAATAGGCCCCCATCGTATAACGATATGGGCAGCACGCATACGTCCGGGACGACGTACCTTACGATGAATTTTTATAATATGATAACCATACTTTGTTTGAGCAACCCGAGAAATCCCCCCTTCAGGAGTTTCAAAAGCAGCGTCTTCAAAATCATAAGGCATATCAAAAATCCCAAAATAGCCTAAATAGCCTTGAGTTTGGTTCAAATAAGGGTCTTGCGAATACCGTTTGACCATTGTTTCAAAACTTTTTCCATGATTTACAATAGAATCTCTGATTTGCTGGATGCGTTCCAAAGCTTTTTCTTTCACAGATGGTGCAGCGTCTTCAGGAGCATTAATAAACAAATGAGAGGCTTCTACAACATAGTGATAACGCTCCATTGCCTCATCTACCATCTGCTTTAACAGCTCTCTATCAATCAAGTAAGGACGAACCAACTCTTTTAAGTAGTAGTTGATTTCATTTTTCACTGCAGGCAGGGTATCCATTCCTGCTTCTTTGGCTGCAAAAACTTTTCGTTTAAAATTAATATAAAGGTCTAAATAATCTCTGTACTGCTCTTTTGAGTGCTTTTTAGCGGCTTCATAGCCTCCGTTATGTTTTTGGTAGATGAATTCAAATTCTCCTACGGTGATGGTGTCTTTTCCAGGAAAGATAACCAAAGGGGTGTCCTTAGTAGAGACACTTTTAGGATTTCTTGAGCAACGCAAAGCGATAATGCTAAGCAATGCAAACAGGAAGTAATGCATAGGCGTTTTTGATTTTTGCACGCAAAAGTAAAACATTTACCTTTGTTATAAAAAGGATATTGCATTAAAGGTTTTAAAACCTCTCACCAGAGACAGCGTTTACTATTTTTCTATAGTGTTGCTTGGAAACGTGGGAAATTTTTAGCATTTTTAATTTTTTTTAAAAAGTGATGCCTCACATACGATCGGCATGACACGACAGCTGCCCACGCTGCTTTGAGTGTGGTTGGATTATGTGCGCCATTCCGTTTCTGTACATCATCCCGAGCGTAAGCGAGGAACCTTAAGCACGGATTTTTTCCATGTGCTTTTTCGTTGGAAACCCAAAAAACTTTTGAAGTTTCCAGAACTTCCTAAAAGAGATGCCTTGCGTACGTTTGGCATGACGCGGCTACCACTACCCTATAGAGAGTTTCTGGTGTTGTTGAGTTTGCGCACGCAATCTGTAGTTCTTGCACTATTCGTATTTAGACTGTATGCGCCATCCCATTAGTGTACGTCATTCCGAACATAAGCAAGGGATCTCCGGTGCTTTTCTCAAGTCTCTTCCGTAGGAAACTTAGGAAGCTTTTAGAGTTTCCTAAAAAAATACCGCATCCAGTGTGAAATGACAATCTCAAGTTTTAGTACTGATGAATTCCGTGTAGGTAATTTACTCTCTTTGCCTATGAGCTTTTATTTTTCGGGATGTGCTTCCCCGAAATTAAAAAAGCTCTGCTCGTAGTGTTTTCAAATCTTAAGGGAGAATCCCCTCGTAGTTCCTATTTTCTGCTATAAAATAGATTCCTTCATATCCGTTGTTGTTTGTTATGGTATTAAGCAGTTTTTGGGCATTACCGATGCCTTGTTGGGCGAGCCATGCGCTGAAGGCGACAGCCCGTTGGTTTGCACGCAGTTTTCGTGCTTGTTCCGTTTGTTCATCGCTACCATCACCTACAACAAGAAGCCCCCCTTTATGCTGCCGAACCACTTCCAATTCTCGCTTCAGTCGTTGTACTAAAGCGCTCCATTGACTTCCTTGCGCTTTTACTTGAGCACTACCAGAAGCGAAAGGATTACCAGGCAGAGCAATAACCACTAAGGTGGCATCACTCCATTGGTAACGCCTACGCAAAGCCTCTAAAGCAACACTTCCGTTATAAGTTTGACTTTGTGCAAATAATTGAGGTAGGTTTTGTTTTGTTACAGGAAGCACCCAATAGAGGAAAACCCCACCACTACCTTGTCCACTGGGACGACTATATTCTGCAATACGGATTTCTCCTACTAAAGCGGGACGGTCTTTGTAAGGAAGTTTATGTCCACTACCCGCATCAAATATGAAACCAAAGGCTACTAAGGGCTCCTTAGGATTAAAGGGCGTTATTCCTACTCGTTTGCCATCGACAAAAAGCTGCAGTTGTCCATTACGTACTTGGAGTGCTACCCGATGCACTTGATTAGGAGTAAACTTATATGAGCCGGGCGTTATGATGTCTTTATAACGTCGTAACTCAGGATTATAAATTCGCAGATGGACGAAATCGTGGTCAGGGTGGTAGCCTCTACCGACGATTAAATACATTTGAGAAGGTCCATCGGGTCCCATGCGTTCCCGTTGTAAGTCTCGTGCTGTGTACCAAAACACCTTAAGGCGTGCTCCTGCTTCAGCAGCAAGATAGACATTAAACTCCATGGAAAATTCTTTTGGGAAATTTAATGGGTAGAGGATTCTGGTATCGCGTTCTAAGGGGCGGAACCAGCGTTTGCCTTGGAATTCTGCTACTTCATAGCTTCCTTTTACGATTTCCCAGCCTTTTACTTGGCTTCCAATGGCTATCCCAGCGAGGCGCTCTTGATAGAGTACGTGGTCACCGGCTTCAAAACGTGCGGTTTCAGCACCACCACGGATTTGCATTTGCGCAAAAACTGCCCCGATGGCTGCTAACCATCCAACCACACGCCCTATTTGCCCACTATAACGACTCCATCTCATAACTCCCTCGTTTTGTTTACTACTTCTTGAC
>WFXK01000291.1 GCA_015490695.1 Bacteroidota bacterium
ATTCGTTACAGGTTGTTTCCTCACCACCCGCAAACGAAACTCCCCTTGCTCTATCTCCACCTCCACCAAATCCGAACGATTCACATATTTCAAAATGGCAAGTATAGCTTTATAATCCATAACCCTATGAAGTTTTTGCTCGCTCTACATACTCCCCAGTACGTGTATTCACCTTCACTTTATCCCCTATATTAATAAATAAAGGAACCTTTATCTGTGC
Organism: Bacteroidota bacterium; assembly: GCA_015490695.1. Taxonomy (GTDB): domain Bacteria; phylum Bacteroidota; class Bacteroidia; order SpSt-205; family S141-50; genus S141-50. The sequence goes on from WFXK01000291.1 coordinate 221, forward strand.
TCCTGTCTCCAAGGTCGCAGGCTTCATCACATTCGTTACGGTATCCCCCCTAACTCCAGGCTCTGTATAAGTAACCTCTAAAATCGCAAACTGCGGTAGTTGTACTTTTAAAATCTTTTCATTATCAGCATCTACAATCACATCACACTCCATACCCTCTTTTAAGAACTCTACGCCCTCAATTTGTTCTTTCGGAATGGGAATTTGCTCATACGTCTGCATGTGCATAAAAACATAATTATCTCCATCTTGATAAATATACTGATAAGGACGATGCTCTACTTGTACATCCTCTATGGTTGTTCCTACGGAAAAAGTTTTGTCTATTACTTTTCCTGTTGTTACGCTTTTTAGTTTTGTTCTTACAAAAGCTTGTCCTTTCCCTGGTTTTACATGGAGAAAATCTATTACTTCATAGACATCGTTTTGAAGGCGTATCATTAGTCCTTTACGGATGTCTGAAGTGGTTGCCATAGGGCGAGGCAATTTATAAAGTTTTTTTCTGATAACAAGGGTGCTTCACATGGCGCTCAGCATGATACGAAGAGCGTACTAAGGGTGCACTTTCTACTTGGTCAAATCCCATCGCTAAAGCCACTTGTTTATAATGTTCAAATTGTTCGGGTGTTATATAAGCCTCTACGGGAAGATGCATTTTGGTAGGTTGTAGATATTGTCCTAAGGTAAGCACATCACATCCTACTTCACGAAGGTCGCGCATTAGTTCATAGACCTCTTCTGGTGTCTCACCTAAACCCAACATAGCCCCTGACTTCGTTCTAAGTCCAAAAGCTTTGGCTCTATGTAGTACTTCCAAGCTGCGCTCATATTTTGCTTGAGGACGCACTCTTCTATGAAGACGCTTGACGGTTTCCATGTTATGCGATAGTACATCGGGACGCGCTTCTAAAACGATTTGTAATGCTTCCCAATTGCCTTTAAAGTCGGGAATAAGGGTTTCTATAGTAATACCAGGATTATATTTTCTTACCGCTTTGATGGTGGCTGCCCAAATTGCTGCACCGCCGTCGGGTAAATCGTCTCTATCCACGGAAGTAATGACACAGTGTTTTAATCCCATTAACTTTACTGCTTGAGCAACTCTATAGGGTTCTTTTTCGTCGGGGGGTAGGGGTCTACCTGTAGCCACAGCGCAAAACCCACAAGAGCGGGTGCAGATGTTTCCCAAAATCATAAAAGTGGCAGTGCCCGCTGTCCAGCACTCCCCCATATTTGGACAACGGGCACTTTGACAAACCGTGTGCAATTTGAACGTATTAACGATATTCAACACCTTACGGTAGTTCTCTCCGTAAGGCAAACGTACCTTTAACCATTGAGGGCGGCGCTGTTGTTGCGTCCGCACCCCTAAAACAGGCAAGTACCGCATCAATGATTCGTCGTCTTTGTCCCTATACAATTGGCATGCGTGGAGCTATTATAAGCACTGCAGCCACTGCTTAGTACTAATGCACAACAAAAAACGACAATCCCTATCCATCTACGCATAAGCTTTACAATTAAACTCCAAGGCAAAGGTATAAAAAAAATCAATATCGTTGGTTATGCACTACCGGTGGGTAAGGACATTTTGCATCTGCTGCCGTGCTCTTTGTTGTACTACATCCCACTGCTATCAATGCTAATAGAATAAGAAAGACAACGACCTTCCGCATTACTGGTTCCACTTTAGGTATCAAAAACCGCTACAAAGGTAGAAAAAACTTTACAAACTACCAACCTGCCGTGTGGTATAAAAATTGCTTATTTGTTTTTTAAAACCTTTCAGTATGCGCATCTTTCTTTTTATTGCAGTAGCGGCATTGGCGTGGGGACAGTTAAGCATCCCCGTTTTTGTAGGTTTTGGCATCCCCGCAGCAGGACAACACTTAGCCACTGTGAACGAAACCGCTGTTTATCACACCTATGGGCGAGCCCTCTATTTCGGCGCAGGTGTAGACTACGAATTTGCCTCTAACTTAGATGCAGGACTCCTTCTGCAGGTCCTCCTTCAACCTCCTGTGTCCTATCGCGCAGGGGACGAAGAAGTCATCTTTAGAGCTTCTATGCTCCAGCTCTTTCCCAATGTACGTATTAAAGCCGATGCAGGCGGCATTCGTCCCTATGCACGCTTTGGTATGATGCTTGGCATCGCTCCCAAAGCAATAGAAGAGTTCTATGAATACGGCGACCCAACAGTTAAGACTGTGAGCACTTACCGCAAGGGCGCCGCTGTAGGTGTCGGCGCAGGTGCAGGCGTGGAATTCTCCTTAGGTGGCATTAACCTCTTTGCAGAATTACTACCGCAAACGATTATCTATAAGCCTAAGGAACTTGAAGTAGACGTCAACGGTTTACGCTTTATCTATGTGCTGGTAGACAGTGGTACAGGAGGAGGACGGCGCTTAGCACCTAAATTACCTTTCAGCGCCCTTTTATTCAAAATCGGTGCTTCTTTCGGAGGTATGTAAGCACGCGGGGGGCACAACGCCCCCCCACCACTACCGCCACATTGCATAAAAACGGATACGCTAAAACTAAAAACCTCGGCTCCGTCAAACGAAAACCTAAAGGATGAATACACCCTAAATAAATCCCTGTCAAA
>WFXK01000292.1 GCA_015490695.1 Bacteroidota bacterium
ATGCTGATACGTCCCAGGCGCTTTTAAACTTAACTTTTTTAATAAAGGATGATTTAAGTCCAATAACTCCAAATAACTTAAATCCGACGCAATTCCAAATACTTTTTCAAACAAATAAATCAAAGGATACACCCCAATAAGCAAAAGCACATTGATAAAAAACAAAACTAAGTTCACATATTTGATTTCTTTCAAGTTCCCGCCGTATTCAAAAAATGACAGAGCAAGATAAAGGACCACATAAGTCAATAGTGTAAATCCAATAGCGATAAAGAATTGTCTTCGTTTTTGTAGGCGCATTAGACTAAAGACTGCTACTGAACCTGCCGCCGACTGAACAAAAAACAAATCAAATCCGTAAGGCACTTGTAAAGCGCTTAGAAGCGTTATAAGCAAATTCCCATAAAATCCGATGCCATCATCAAAAAAGATAGTAAGCACAATAGGTGCAAGCGACAAAGGTGCAAGCCATTGTAAATCCACATTTAACGCACTACCCATACGCTCATTCAAATGAACAATCGCAGCAGTAAAAAGCAAAGTCAATAAATACACACTATAAATCAATCCAATATTCCGTACAGAACGATAAACATTCCTACGTTTTACTTGGATATAAAACAAATTAAAATAGGCTAAAGCGGTAATCAGTACTAAACGTCCCAAAAATGCTACTAAAGGGCTGGTATGTTTTTGTCTTTGCGCTAATGCTTCATTTAACGAAGCCAATATCCGTGCTTCTTGTGGGGTCACTTGTTCCCCTTTACGGATAATTAACGCCCCCCTATGAACTTTTCCGTAATAAGGAGAAATTTGTTTTTCTAAAATAGAAAGTTCCTGATAATACACTTGTGCATTCCATTCATAGGTAGGCAATAAGGTTGCTAATAGTAAAGGACGTGCTATCGCTACAGGAAATTGTTTTTGAAAACGCTTTCTTAAATCGTAAACGCTTTTTAATCGTTGTTTCTCATAAAGAATAGCAATACCTTCTTCACTTCTCAAACTGGCCACAGGTGAACGAATCGCTTCTATGCGTTTATCTAAAATCGGTGTTGTGTAAACCCGTTTGAGTTCCACAGCATAATTTCTTAAAAGTGGTAAGACCACTTTTTTGTGTTTCATGCAATAATGAAGTACTTCTTTATTTAACCAAGACAAAGATGCAGCATCTGCGGTTTGAGCGGTATCCAAAAAAGAAATCAGTTGTTGTAAACGGCTCAATCCTAAATGGCTATTTTCTGGACGATGAAAAAAGGGTTCAGGGAAATTTTTCCGTAGACTATCCAGTTCTTTCTTATAAAGGACACGGGGTTTTTTTATAGGGAAGTCAAAAGGAGCATATAGGGTAGCATAGCGCCAAGTTTTTCCTACTTCAAAAAAATAGCGGCGATAAGGGCTTTCTTGGGTCATTAATAACGCTGCAAAAAAGCAAAATGCTATTACAATTGCATGTCGCTGCCACTCCGTAGAACGCAATAACCTCAATAACCGATAACGAAGCCGCCGCTTAGTTCGCATAATGTGAATAAAACTGTATACGTACTAAACGAATTACATCTAAATCGTATTCATCTCCCAATTCCGCTTCCGCTTCAGCTAAATCATCTGTCTCGGCATTCATAAAATAATCCCAAATATCCTCTACAGCATCAGGGTCTAAAACCTCTTCAATGTAATAAGAGATGTTAATCTTAGAACCGCTATAAATGATTTGCTCTATGAGCGTCAACAATTCATCAAAAGAAATATTCAGCATCCGAGCAATTTCATCCAAGGGAATGCGTTTATCAATTTGTTGAATAATGAACAACTTTTCTTTTGCTGATGAAGGCGAAGAGGTTCTAATCATGAACTCTTCAGGACGCTCAATTTGGTTTTCTTCTACATATTCTCGGATGAGTTCTATGAAAGGTCTTCCGTATTTTCTGGCTTTTCCTGGACCTACACCTATAATGTTTTCAAATTCTTTCATCGTAATGGGGTACTTCATTGCCATATCTTCCAAGGAAGCCTCTTGGAAAATCACATAAGGTGGTAACCCTTCTTCCTTAGCAATCTTATTTCTAAGTGCTAATAGCTTATCAAAAAGCACTTCATCATAAGCTTTGAAGTCTTCAACAGGTACGTCGCTTTCTTCCGAAGTAAATTCCTGCGGTTTAAAGAAATAAATCGGCTGCGGTTTTTTCTCTTCTAAAAAGCGTTTGCCTTTTTCTAAAAGTTTAATAACCCCATAATCTTCAATTTCTTTTTTCAAATACTCATGGATAATCAATTGCGTATAGATAGACTTCCATTCTAATTCGCTGCGGTGGCTTCCTTGTCCAAAGATAGGTAATTGGTCGTGTTTAAAGGTTCTGATTTGTGGGGTGCGTTTTCCTAAGAGGATACGAATTAGATGACGCATATCAAAGCGCTCATGGGTTTGCCGAACCGCTTCTAAAGCCAAACGGGCTTCTAAAGTACCATCATAACGCTCTTTCGGATAACGACAATTATCACACATTTTATTACAATCCTTTTCATCAAACGATTCGCCGAAGTAGTGCAAAATCTGTTTTCTTCGGCAAACGGCACTTTCGCAAAAAGTTGCCATTTCAAAAAGCAAATGCAAACCTGCTTCTCGCTCGCTTAAAGGTTTATCTTTTAGAAATTTCTCTAACTTCATTAAATTATTGTAGTCGTAAAACAGGATACAATCGCTGGGACGTCCATCCCTACCTGCTCTACCTGTCTCTTGATAATAACTCTCTATGCTCTTAGGTACATCATGATGTATAACAAAACGAACATCAGGTTTATCTATCCCCATACCAAAAGCAATCGTTGCGACAACAACCCGTACATCTTCATTTAAAAACATATCTTGATGTTTGGTTCTTGTTGCACTATCCAGTCCCGCGTGGTAGGGGACTGCTGTAATACCATTTTCATTTAAAATTTTAGCTAACTCCTCTGTTTTTTTCCTACTTAAGCAATAAACAATTCCTGATGCTCTTGGATGCTGTTTAATATAGCGAATAATTTGTTGTACTGTGTCTTTTGTCTTAGGACGGATTTCATAATAGAGGTTGGGGCGGTTAAAGCTGGTTTTAATCACTACCGCATCTTGGATTTCTAAATTTTGTTGAATATCTAATTGGACTTTTGGGGTGGCGGTAGCAGTTAGTGCCATAATAGGCAGATTGGGGTTAATGGTATTGATTCCTGGGCGGAGTTTGCGGTATTCGGGACGGAAGTCGTGTCCCCACTCTGAAATGCAATGGGCTTCGTCAATAGCAATAAAACTAATAGGTACCTGTCGCAGAATGGCTAAGAAATCGTCCTTTAAGAAAGTTTCTGGGGCGACATACAAAAGCTTCATTTCTCCTCGGGCAATCCGCTGCTGCATGATTCTATATTCCTTACGGCTGAGACTGCTGTTTAAAAATCCTGCGGCAATATCATATGCCCTTAGTTGGTCTACTTGGTTCTTCATTAGTGCAACCAAGGGCGAGATAACCACAGCAGTCCCTTCCATTAAAAGGGCTGGGAGTTGATAGCACAGGGACTTGCCTGCGCCCGTAGGCATGATGACAAACACATTTCGCCGCTCTAATACATAACGAATTACCTCCTCTTGCCGCCCTCTAAAAGAGTCGTAACCGAAATAATGCTTCAACGCTTGCCGTAAATCTACCTCTGCAACGTTCTTCCCCATCATTTCTTACTTTTGCATCTACAAATCCGAAAACCAAAGTTAGTAAAACTTTCTCACTACAATGCAAGTCATCTTAGAAGTTGCAAAAAACGTACTACAACAAGAGTCTAAAGCCATAGAAGGACTAATAGACCGACTAAACGAACATTTTGAACAGGTTGTACGTCATATTCTACAGAGTTCGGGGAAGGTTGTTGCTACGGGCATAGGCAAAAGCGCAATTATTGCGCAAAAGTTTGTTGCTACCTTAAACTCCACGGGCACACCCGCTGCTTTCTTACATGCTGCAGAAGCCCTTCACGGGGACATCGGCATGGTACACCCCAACGATACCGTCTTTTTCCTATCTAAAAGCGGCGAGACGAATGAAGTAAAACAATTACTGCCGCTTATCCAACAACAAGGCTGTACTACTGTCGCCATGACCGCCAACCCCCATAGCTTCTTAGCACAACACTGCGACTACTTCTTAGACGTCTGGGTAGAACGGGAAGCCTGTCCTAATAACCTCGCTCCTACAACCTCTACCACGGCAACCTTAGCTCTCTGTGATGCTATTGCCGTAGCACTCATCGTACTTAGAAACTTTACTGCAGAAGATTTTGCTCGTTTGCACCCTGGTGGTTCCTTAGGAAAACGCCTATACCTACGAGTAAAAGACCTATGCCACAGAACCATCCCTGTAGTAGAGCCCAGTGCCTCCCTCTATAAAGTCGTTGAAGAAATGACTTCTAAACGCTTAGGATGCACTTTAGTGATGGAAAAAGGAAAGCTCTTAGGCATCATCACCGATGGGGACCTGCGACGATGGATGAAACGAAACTTAGAAAACTTCATTCAACTTAAACATTGGCAACAAAATCCCCAACAAACGCCTCCTAAACTACCTATCTTTGACCAAGCCCGTAGTTTAATGACCCCTAATCCTAAGACCATTCACAAAGATGTGCTTGCTTATGCTGCTTTACAAAAGATGGAACAACACCAAATCACCCAATTAGTTGTCTTAGATGACCAAAATCAAGTTTATGGCATTCTACACATGCACGATATATTAAAAGAAGGTATTCTATGAGGTGGGTATTATGGCTTTTGGTAGCGGGCGCATTTGCCCAAGGCTTTTACGATGAAAAACTTACCACAGCAGGCAACATCCGCATGACCATCAATAACTTAGGCATGATAGGAAACGCCTTCAAAGGCAGCTATAACGTCTTAAACTACCCTTCTTGTGAATATCCTGCAGGTAGTGGTGTAGAACATGTTTTTGACGGCGGGCTATGGATCGGCGCAAAAGTAAACGGTACTACTATAGTGGTCTCCACAGGGGCTATTGACGACCCCAGCGGCTATAGCACTGGCAAAGCAGGCTTTGAATTCACCGCCGAATTAGGTTCAAAACTCATAGAACGCTCTACGTTGTTAGAAAGCCCCTTTTATGACCCTAAAGCCGTCTCCCACCAAGACTTCGTAGCAGACTTCACAGACCGCTATACCATCATCCCCGGAACCAACATCCCCATAGATGAAATTGAAAACGGACCTCTATATGCCGACGTCCACTTTGAAAGCTATTGCTGGAACTACTCCTTCGCCGACTTCTTCGTCATCTTAAACTTTACTATAACCAATAACAGCAATAACCTTTGGCAAGACGTTTATGTTGGTTATTGGGTAGACGCTGTGGTTAGGAACGTCAACATCACTCCTGCTGGCTCAGGCGGCTCTGCTTTCTATAATAAAGGTGGCAATGGCTACATAGATAGCCTCTACTTAGCCTATGAATTTGACGCTGCAGGTGACGTAGGCTTCACCGATAGCTACTTCGGACTAAAATTCCTCGGAGCAGAATTCAAAGGAAAATGGTATCACCCCAAAGTGGACACTGGTTTCCACGTTTACTTTAACTCGTGGACCTTCAGAGACTTCCAAAGCGTTTATCGCACCCCCGCAAACGACTACGAACGCTACCAAAAACTAAAATCGGGATTAAATACTTTACCTAATTGGCAAAGCATTCAAACCCAATTGAAAGCACCTTTGAACCGTTCTATAATGGTTTCTGTAGGTCCTTTTAAGCAAGTACTGCCAGGGGAATCCGTAAATGTTGTTTTTGCTGTCATTTGTGCGAAAAAGTACGATGATGGACAACCAACTGCTGCAGACACCTACGAACAAAAGAAAAATCTTATTCGTCACGCCTCTTGGGCACAAGCCGCCTATAACGGAGAAGATAAAAACGAAAATGGTATTTTAGACCCCGGAGAAGACATAGACAAAGACGGAAAAATTACCCGCTATATTTTACCTGCTCCTCCAGACATTCCTTACACAAAATACATTTTAGAAAACAATCGCATTCATATTTATTGGTCCAATAATGCCGAATTCTCTATTGACCCCATTTCAAGGAAAAAAGATTTCGAAGGTTATCGTATTTATAAAACTCGCTTAGGGTTTGATGTCACTTCGGTACAAGATGTCTTAGATGCTTTAGAGCCGATTGCCCAATTTGATAAACCAGGAAACGGTATAGGATACGACAATGGTTTTGATAAAATCCGTTTACCACAACCGATAAAGTTTGAGGGGGATACACATACGTATTATTATCATTATGTTATTGAGCCCGTTCAAGATGGTTGGCAACATGCGGTTGTTTTAACTGCTTTTGATTCTGGGGACCCCGCAAACAATTTAGAGTCGTTAGAATCCAGTCGTTTAACGAACTTAAAGCGATTATTTCCTGGCACGCCTCCGAATGTAGGTTTTCGTAATGGTGACCCTTATGTTTATCCGAATCCTTATTATGATGGGGCAGCATGGGAACGCCAAGGTATCGCCGAAGAAGAGCGAAAAATCATCTTTGCAAACCTTCCTCCTAATTGCGAAGTGCGGATTTATAACCTTGCTGGCGACTTAATTTACACTTTTGAACATCATGCCCAGGACCACGCACAACAAGATACCGAATGGTTTAATACGCATGCGGACCCTCAACAGACCCAAATCGCAGGTGGAGAACACGCCTGGAATCTGCTTTCTAAGCACCAACAAATCATCGCTCGTGGAATCTACCTTTTTGTCGTCAAAGATTTAGATACAGGACAAACCCGGACAGGAAAGTTTGTCATCATCCGTTAAAAATTCAAAATATCGTTAATCAAAATAAGCGCTGTTAATATCAGCAGTATGATTAGCCCTATTTGTTGTGCTGCAATTCGGACTTTATCGGGCACAGGGCGCCTAATTACCATCTCTACCAACAAAAATACAATGTGTCCTCCGTCTAATGCAGGAATAGGTAGTAAATTCACAAAAGCCAATATAACAGAAAACATGGCTACTAAATGCCAAAACGCCAACCATCCCCCTCGCTCATATTGCTGTTTAAAAACCTTCGCAATGCGTATAGGTCCTGCTAAATTCTTTCCAACTTCCAACTCGCCTCTAATCATCTGTCTAAATCCTTTGTAATTCTTTACAAGAACGTCCACAGCGCTTTTACAGCCCTCCCATATACTTCGCCCTAAACTATAACGTACTCTTACTGTAGGAATCTTAGAAAAATCAGGCGCAACTCCCAATTTCTTTTCTTTATTCAAAACAACAGAAAAAGTGAATACCTGATTTTTTCTCTCTACGCTAATGTGCAACGTGTCATTCTCTTTATATTTTTTTAGCAACGTACGTAGGTGTCCAAAGCTTTCTACTTTTTCTCCGTTAATTGCGAGGATTTTGTCGCCTGGTTGTATACCCGCCTTGGCTGCTGGATAACTGCTATCTACTACGCTAACATAAGCAGGAGGATTAGGATAAAACGCTAAAGCAGGAAGCTCATGCAACTTCTCCCGTAATGCCCTTAAACGAGCAGGAGGAACCTCTATAGTAAGCGTGTCACCATCCCTAACTACAGTAATGGTTAACTGATCCTCTAAAGCTAAAGTTGCTGCGTTTTGAATTTCTTCTAAATAAGTGATGGGTTTACCATTAAGAGCAATAGGAATATCACCTGTTTTGAGTCCTATTTGTTCGGCTGGTGAACCAGGATATACATCAATACCGTAAGGTAACTGCTTTATAGGGGTTTGAACAGTTCCCAAAAAGTAATGGAAACAAGCAAAGATAATAACAGCTAAAAGTGCATTCATAGTGACCCCTCCTGCCATTACAATCAGACGCTGCCATGTAGGTTTGGCTCTAAACTCCCAAGGTTTAGGAGGCAATTGTAAATGTTCTGTGTCTAAGGACTCATCTACCATGCCGGCAATCTTTACATAACCACCTAAGGGTAACACACCGATACCATACACGGTCTCTTTGTACCGAAAAGACCACAATGCTGTGGGCCAATCAAAAAAGATAAAAAATCGTTCTACGCGCATACCAAAGAGCTTAGCAGGAATAAAATGCCCTAATTCATGGACAATCACCAGTAGACTCAATCCTAAGAAAAAGAAGAAGATGTACGTTAGCCATTCCATAAGCGTATGCAAAGAAAGTAGAAAGGTTAATGAAAATCAAACCTTAATAGAGCTTCAACGGCATGATGGTCGGAAAAAGGAACCGGGAAACTACGATAACGTTCCACATAGAAGCCTTTTCCTGCAAAGATAAAATCTATGCGGTATTTTAGCGGTCCTAAGTGATAGGTAAAACCTCGTCCCCAACCTTTTTCTACAAAAGCATCTTGCCAATAACGGCGAAATTGCCAATAAAAATAACTGGAAGGGGGATTATTGAGGTCACTGCAAACGATGGTGTATTTTGGTGTTTTTGCTGTAGTCCGATGGAACTTTAGCCGCAGCCATTGGGTATATTGGATTTTCCAACGTTGGACAATGTGACGCAATAAGCGCAAATAGCCCTTTCCCTGCGGTTGCAACCGCCCGTTTTTCAGTGCAGTTCGCTCCTTCACACTAAACGAATAGGACTGCAAATGCACATTGTACACCCGCACTACCTCCCCGTATAAACGAATATCTGCAAAAATTATGCCGTTGTGAACAGGCACATGAGTAGGCGTAACGCTACCTTTATTAATGATAGGATAGCGAGAAAAGATAGCTAAACCGAACCCTGTGGGCATTAACTCTACAAAATAAAAATAACGATAGTTCCCTACCTTTTTGATTTGTTTTGAAGGCAACTCCTCTACAAACGTATGTCCAAAATAATGACGTTCAGGATACTCTTGAAAGCACAAAATATCGGCATTCCATGCCCGAACTGAATCTATTAAATGCTCCAAAAACGTTACACGATAACTCAATGCATTAAGATTAAGTGAAATCACTTTTAAGCTCCTTTCATGAACTGCAGAAGGAGCAGAAAACTGATAGTTAGCGCTAAGGTTAGGGATGTTAGCGAAAAACAGCAGTAAATTCAACAGAGCGATACGGAAGTCAATCAACAGCCATAAGGCAATCCATATTAGGGGAATCCACAGCCAATAGGTAATAAAATAAGCCATGAAGTTTGGCACCCACCATTCGGTTGGAGGAATCACATAGGCGCTGTCAGCTAATAACAACGGCAACAAAGTAAGTCCATTGACCACCAATAAAAAGCGTTTCATTTAGCGTCTTTTGTAGCGAGTTAAAAAATAACGGATTTCAAACCATAGTTGCTGCCATGGATGGCTTTGCAGATAAAGGATAGCCATAGCGCTTAGAGCAGACATGCCATAGCCGATGATGGTTATCCATGAAGGCGCCATTAAAATACTAAGTACTCCCCAACCAATAGCAATCCAACGTAAAGGAACAAAACCGATTAAAAAAAGCGGGATTTTAAAATGAGGAATTAAATAAGCAACCCCTGCTAAAATGGCAAAGTTTCCGTATTGTGCTCCCCAAAAAGGAGCGCGGAAAGAAGGGAAAAAGAACGCTAAAAGCAATAAAATCCCATAAACACATGCGACGGCTCCTAAATACAAATGCCATATTAACCTATCGGAGCGAAAATCTCTTAGAAGGATACCAATCCAGTAAAGCCAAAGGAGTTCAAATACAGCATAAAGTAGCGTACCGAAGTAAAAAGCCATGGGAGTGATAAGAATTGTAAAGGGAGCAAAGAGGATTGTCCAAGGTGTGTACCATGGGAAAGTAGTAGGTGTAATATAATTGAACCATGCGGGCTGAATAAGGATAAGCAGATTAAAGATAAGGTAAATACCTCCTTGGATAAGGATCAATTGGGCGATGACGCCATAACGATATAGAAAAAAGCGAAGTTGCTGCACTGCTTTAAGGGAATTGAATACTCCAGATACCTCTGAGTTCGCCTTCGGTAAAGCCTGTAGCTTGGTCGTTTGGATAGTACTTTGCTAAAAGGGCTTTTACTTGTGGAGAGACCTCTCCATGGCACATAAGACACTGCGGCTTTACAAGGATGGGTTTAGCATAGCGCCATTTTCCCGTCTGGTCTTTTTCCACTATCGGCTTTAACGGCTTTCCCTCTTTTTGCATAGCTAAATACCTTTGAATAACGCTTTTTTCCCATGCATCAGGTGCATTCGCCTCATTCCTTATTTTATGCGCCGTGCGCTTCAACTTAACATGAAAAACATGCGATAAAGAATCGGTTAAACGAAGTGCTTTACGATTACACACTGCAAAAGCGTTTTCTATCCCACCTTGTTGCAAAGCACTTTTTAACGCACCACTTAGCGTCTGAAAAGCAACTTTGGTAATAGAATCCCCTAAGGCACTATAGTATTCTACCTCAGACGTTGCTTTTCCCGAATCGGAACGGCACTGATAAAGTAAAAAAAGCATTAAAACTCCTATGTAGCGTTTCATAATACAAAAGTATATTACCTTGTTTATTCAAACAAGAAGCTGTTAGAAAAACCTGCTCCGGAACTAGAATTTGTGTTTTATTGTCATGGATTTTTCCCCTTTCCCAAACAACTTCCTAAATTACCTAAAGAGTATTAACAAAAAGAAATTTTACTAATTTTGCCATTGTAATTTAATCTCTAAAATCATGCGTGCCTATTATCTTTTAGTGATGAGTTATTTAGGTGCCATTGCATTAGCCCAGCCTGCCAATGATAACTGCGTAAATGCAACTCCTTTAACAGTAAATGCCCCTTGTGTAGTGGGAACAACTACAGGAGCCACTGACGAATTCGGAGAGATTTACTGTACTCCAAGCTTTAATGAAAGTGTATGGTATACTTTTATTGCAACAAATGATACCTTATTCATTGGCATAGAAGAACCCTCAGAATGTGATATTGATTTGGATTTGTTTCAGTTTAATGGTCCGGCAGACTGTCCTGAACCATCTGGATGGATAGCATGCGTACCCTTTGCAGCAGGAACCATAGGCTATGTGGAATTAACGGGAGCTACTGTAGGGGCTACTTACGCTATTCGTGTAGAGAGCAGAAACTGCGGTCCAAGTGATTTCTGTATTCGGGTAACAGAGCGTAAAACCAATGATACCCCTTGTAGTGCAATAGAAATTACACCGAATAACGGATGTGTCGTAGATAGCAACTGGTATAGTAACGACTTCCAAGAACCTCCCGTACCTGGTTGCTGGGAGAATGTAGGTGCGAGTACTTCTGTGTGGTATACCTTCGTAGCAACAAACGACTCCATGATTATTAGCACAGACTTCTTACAAAATTATTATAACGGCATAGGCTACGGACAATATCCCCTTTTTGACACCCAAATAGAACTATTTGAATCCCCTACAGGAGCATGTGACCCAGCATCGCTAGCTTCTATTGCTTGTAGTGAAAACGATGGGGCACTTATAGCAACTGCTTCTTATCTGTTTCTAACTAATTTAATCCCAGGGAGGCGTTATTTCATTCGCTTAAATGGTATCTACTGCACAACCAATCCACCTAGTTGTTCCCCTAACTTTGGCACTTACTGTATCCAGGTTCACGAACCTTGTACCTCTAATCTACTTGGTGAAACCCCTTCAACAGCAAACCTTATTGATAACTGTGGCGTTGACTTTACTGCCACCACTACTCCAGGAGGTGGAAGCGACCATGAAGGACTAAATTATATATCCCAAAGTGGAACGCTTTATGTTTACGTAGATGTAGACTGTAATGGTACTCAGGATGTTAACTGGAGCGTAGAAAGTGATAAATGGTATTCTTTTTGTATAGACCCTACTTTTGGAACCAACAATTGGGATTTTACGGTTTCTGTTTCTACTTGCGACGTGAATGGAGACGGCGTAGATGATGGCTGTGGTGTGCAATGGGCTGTCTTCCAGGGCTCTCCTACCAACTTAACCAACCTCTACAGCACTCAAAACAGCAATCCCCCCGATTGTTATTTTGGACCTACCGATGCTGTAAACCCCGGCGAAACCCAAACCCAAACCTTACTTATAGACCCCACACAAGGCTGTATATATATCATGGTAGATGGCTTTGGAGGCTCTGCATGCAATTTCTCCGTAAGCGTTAACTGCAATGGTTGCCCTTGTGTACTACCTGTAGATATCCTAAACTTCACAGGAAAATGGCAAAACAGCGTAGTAGAACTCCAATGGGACGTTGCTAACGAAGAAGCCATCACTTACTATAGAATCTATCGCTCTGCAGATAACGGGAACACTTTCACCTTTGTAGGAGAAGTGCCTGCAACAGGAAAAAACCGCTATAAACTAACAGACTTTAATCCCCAACAAGGGAAAAACCTTTATCAACTGCGCATCGTAGATAATACAGGAAAAGAAGAAATGCTGCAACGCTATGTGATTATAGAAACCCAATTGTACGAAATCCAAGTAAACTACCAGCAAGGAGTGCTTTCCATTGCTTCTCCTCTATCTATGCATACTACTTTTGCGCTTTATAGTCTTGATGGCCAAAAAGTATTTTCTACAACCCTTCGTGGAGAGCAGTCCCTCGAAGTACCTTTATCACTTGCTCCAGGGCTTTATCTTTGGCGAACTTCAACAGCAAAAGGCTATCTACAAGTACGCTAAAATTTTGTACAAACTAAAAATAACGCTATCTTTGAGCCCGAAATTTATCCTAAACGAAACATGACCAGAGCAGAGATAGCAGAACGAGTGAAGAACATTATTGTAGACAAATTAGGGGTAGACGCAAGTGAAGTAACGGAAGAAGCCAGTTTCATTAATGACTTAGGTGCCGATTCTTTAGACACCGTAGAGCTCATCATGGAATTTGAAAAAGAATTTCAGATTTCTATTCCCGACGAAGCAGCAGAAAAGATTCAAACAGTAGGGGATGCTATCAATTATGTAGAAGCCAACATTAGTAAATGATGGCATCTCGGAGGGTTGTAGTGACAGGCATGGGGGCGCTGACGCCTATTGGACTGGGCGTCAGCGCCTACTGGGATGGTCTGCGCAACGGCGTAAGCGGTGCCGACTACATCACCCACTTCGACGCCAGTCGCTTCCCTACCCAATTCGCCTGCGAAGTAAAAAACTTTGACCCCTCCCTCCACCTCCATAAACGAGACATCCGTAGAATGGACCTCTTTAGCATCTATGCTATCGTCGCCGCCATAGAAGCCATTGAAGACGCCCAATTAGACTTCAATAAAATAGATAAATCTCGCGTGGCTATCGTCCTTGGCTCAGGTATAGGCGGACTAAAAACCTTTGAAGATGAAATGAAGAAGTATTTTGTAGAAAACCTGAGCCAATGTTTACCTGAAGGACAAGCGCCCAAAGGACCTCGCTTTAGTCCCTTCTTCATCCCTAAAATGATTATAGATATCGCTGCAGGGCACATTTCCATGCGCTATGGTATCACAGGACCTAATTATGCCTGCGTTAGTGCCTGTTCTACTTCTGCCAACTGTATTGCAGATGCATGGATGTTGATTAAGACAGGGATGGCAGATGTAGTGATCACAGGGGGAAGCGAAGCTGCCGTGACGGAATCGGGCGTAGGTGGATTTAACGCTATGAAAGCCCTTTCTACAAGGAACGACGACCCCAAAACCGCCAGTCGCCCCTTTGATAAAGACCGCGATGGATTTGTCTTAGGAGAAGGTAGCGGCGTGCTTATCTTAGAAGCCTATGAACACGCTGTTGAAAGAGGGGCAAAAATCTATGCTGAGCTAAGCGGTGTGGGGCTAACTGCCGATGCTTATCATTTAACCGCTCCCCATCCTGATGGTGCCGGTGCAGCCGCCGTCATGAGAAAAGCCATAGAATCTGCAGGAAAACAACCCCAAGACGTAGATTACATCAACCTCCACGGCACCTCCACCCCCTTAGGAGACGTCGCTGAAACCAAAGCTATAAAAAAAGTCTTCGGCGAACACGCCTATAAACTATCGCTTAGCTCTACGAAATCTATGACAGGACATCTGTTAGGTGCTGCAGGTGCCATAGAAGCCATCGCTACCGTGTTAGCTATCCACCACCAAACTATCCCTCCAACCATTAACCACTTTACCGACGACCCCGAATGCGACTTAGACTATACCTTCAATAAAGCCCGAAGCAAACCTATTAAAGTAGCACTATCCAACACCTTCGGTTTCGGAGGCCATAACGTATGCCTGCTCTTTGAAAAAGTAGAATGAAATGGATTAAAAACCTGTTCAAAACTAAAACCTTATTGCCTGATAAGGTTATTAAACTCATTGGTTTCTCGCCCAAAAACCCGCAACGAATCAAAGAAGCGCTTACCCATGCTTCCTTAAGTAGCGACTTCAATAATGAACGACTGGAGTTCTTAGGCGACGCTATCTTAAACGCCATTGTAGCAGTCTATCTCTTTGAACACTTTCCCCAACAAAAAGAAGGAGTTTTAACCCGATACAGAGCTGCCTTAGTAAGCCGTAACCACTTAGCCTCCGTAGCAAAACAATTACAACTCCCCGAACTACTACACCTAAAAGCCAATACACCATCTACACCAAACCTCTGGGGAAACGCCTTAGAAGCCCTCATCGGCGCCATCTACATGGAAAAAGGCTTCCACTACACTAAACAATGGGTCATTAAACACATCCTTAAAAACATTGATTACGTCCAAAACATTATTGATTCTCTACAAGACTATAAAAGCCAACTCTATGAATTAGTCCAAAAACGAAAATACGGACAACTACGCTTTGAAAGAACTATCATAGAAAAAGACAAAGAACGCTGGATAAAGGTAGAAGTGTTTTTAAACGAGCAATGCATCGCCTCCGCAACAGGACTACAAAGAAAACGAGCCGAACAACAAGCTGCAAAACAAGCCTTAGAACGATTGCAGTAGTTTAATATAACCTTCCTCCGTAATAGCAATCTTTTCTTCGTCTAACAAATGACGTAACCACTTTTTCACCTGCTTTTGCTCTTGAGCTGTGTAATGACTCAGCAAATGAGACAACGTGGGTGAACGTTGTAAAGTAATAATAAAATCTTCAAAGCGAAGAGAAGAGGTGTTAGCTATCTTAGAGGTATGTCTTCCAGAACAAACGTCGCATTTACCGCAGACTTCTGCGTTTTCTCCAAAATACTGTGCAATGCTTTGGCTTCTGCAACGCGTTTTGTCTTCTGCATACACAATCATCGCTTGTAAACGCTGCTTAGCCTGCTCTTTTAAGAACAAAAACTCCTCCCAATTTAACAGCGCTTTCGTTAAACGCTGGCGAGGAAGTAAAAACTGGAAAGTATAAGTGTTGGTTGGCGGTTCGTAGCGTAGGACGCCTAATTGAGCCAAGTAAACCAAAGTATCATGCAGTGCCTGCTCTGAAATCCCTATAGAAGTCGCTACTTTCTCTAATAAAAACTTTGCAGGCGTATGAAATAAAGTGCCACCAAATTGTCTTAGCAATGTGGACAAAACCCCTTGATGTTCGGGGTACTTCTTTATAAAACGCTCTAAATTCTGAGGGGTTAAACTCAATTGTACTTGGGCTTGTAAACTTTCCAGTTCGTCGGATAAAGCAATAATGCCTTGCTGGTCTAAGCGCTTCAACACGTGGAATAGTTGCGTTATAGAGGCTTTGCTGCGTTTTTTCCACGCTTCCCAAGGAATAGGCAGTGGTTGCTTAGGAAAAGTCTTTGCATCTACTTGAAAGAGGTCACATAGTGCTTGATAACAGCGCACAAAAACATCCCATTGGGGATAACGCTCTTGCCATTGCTTCCATGCTTTACGTTTTAATTGAGCATGATAAAGTAAAACAGGAAAAGCTACTTTTCCATCCCTTCCTGCTCTACCGGCTTCTTGATAATAACTTTCCAAATCAGGTGGTAAATCCCAATGGATTACTGTACGTACATCAGGCTTGTCAATCCCCATCCCAAAAGCGTTCGTAGCAACCATAATCCGAATTTGGTCTTTTAACCACTGTTCTTGAATCGCATTGCGCATTAAAGAAGAGAGGCCTGCGTGGTAAGCGGCTACAGAAAAACCATAATGCCTTAGGGTTTGACTTAACTGCTGTGTCGCCCTACGGGAACGTACATAAACAATAGCACTGCCAGGAACCTTCTCTAAAATCTCAACCATCTTTTGCAACCGATTCTGCTCATAAAGCACACTATAACGAAGATTAGGACGAGTAAAAGTCTTGATAAACACCTTAGGTTGTTTCATTTGAAGTTGTTCACAAATATCTCTTTGGACTTGGGGCGTAGCAGAAGCAGTAAGCGCCATTATAGGAACATCTTTTAATACTTCTCTTAAAACAGCGATTTTACGATAAGAGGGTCTAAAGTCGTGTCCCCATTGACTAATGCAGTGGGCTTCGTCTACAGCAATTAACCCTACAGAAAGTTGAGGAAGCAATTGTAAAAAACTTTCAGTTTGAAGGCGTTCAGGAGCACAATAAAGGAAAGCATATTTACCTTGCAAAGCATTATTCAAGCGTTTTTGGATTTCTTCAGGAGATAAAGTGCTATTGATGTAGGTGGCGGCAATGTTGCGCCGCTGCAGCTGTTCTACTTGGTCTTTCATTAAAGCAATCAAAGGAGAGATGACAATACAAAGTTTTTGCGTTGCTAATCCTGCAACTTGATAGCAAATAGACTTTCCTCCACCGGTAGGTAAGATAGCTAAAACATCGTTCCCTTCTAAGGCGGCAGTTATGATTTCCTTTTGTAAAGGACGAAAGGCAGGATAACCCCAATAATGTTTTAAGATGATTTCTAAGTCAGATACTCTTGCCATATTTTTTCCATTGCCAAGGGGATGATGCTGTTTCCGCTGGGCGCTTTTATTTTACACTCTGCAATAAACGCAGCAGGCACCGCATAACGAGAACGAAATAACTGATGTAAATGCAACTTCAAACGCTCTAAGGAGGAATAACGACTACGTTGCCCAATCCAATATATTTTAAAATAAGGTATACCGCTTCTTTGTGTCAAACCCTGTAATTGATATAAATAAAGTTCAATGCGAGCATTGGGTACATCAATGAATAAAAACCCCTCCTTAGGATAATGACTTAAGATACCCAAAGGCGTAATGGTAATATTTTCCCAAAGTTCTTGTCGCAGCGTCTTCCCTCTCCATTGATACCATTGCAATAAAGGACGAGCATATGTAACAATTTGAAGTAAAGTATCTAATTTTTCTTCTTCGTTAACGTGATATTCTTGCGTCCAAGATTGAAATTCTTCTATTTCTTCTAAGCGTTTATTGACCTCTTCGTAGTAAGGATAAAGACTTTTTTGTTGAAAAGCGCGGTCAGTGCGTTTGAGAAACGCCAAGAGCTTGTATTGATGATACTCAAAGTCTAATGGCGGTTTGCTGAACCAATAATGTCGCATTAAAACCATAGCCCCTTTTTTATTTTAAACGAAAAAATCCTTGTAAAGGTTTTAAAAGGGGAGGTCGTCCATGTTTTCCAGTTCTTCTAATTGGTAGGTTGCCGAGGGGGGTGATGGGGTTGCCCTTTGAATGTCTATCGCTTCTAAAGTGGTTATATACTTAACTTCGCCTTTTGGAGAAATCCATTCCTTACCCCGAATACGGAAAAGTACGGCTATCCATTCCCCTTCCTGAAAAGATAAGATTTTCTCACAATGCTTTTGATAAAGATAAAAGAGCAAGTATTGTCCTTCGTCATCTATAATCACAAAACCCCGTTTTTTGAAGGTAGGTGTAACGATTTCTTCTTTGAGCACTTTATAAAGTTTCCCCTGCACCATCCATGTCTTGCTCATCGTCTACAATATGGATTTGTTGTTCAATGTTTTGTAGATAAGTTTCACATTGGCGGATAAGGATGTGGGTTTCTTGATAGAGTTTAATAGCTTCTTGCAGGGAACATTTCCCCTGTTCTAATAGATAGAGGTTTTTTTCTATTTTTTGGATAGTTTCTTCGTAGGAGAATTCATTGGGGGATTTTGACATAGAAGGTCGTTTTTCCTGGTTGGCTTTCAAACCAGATTTTTCCATTGTGGTCTTCTTCTACGATGCGTTTACAGATGTCTAATCCCAGTCCTGTGCCTTCGCCTTCGGGTTTTGTCGTGAAGAAGGGTTCAAAGATTTTGTCTTGGATTTCTGGTGGGATACCGCAGCCGCTGTCAGTAATTCGCACTAAACAAGCGTCCGTATCGGGCTCAATGTGGATTTCAATGGTACCTTCTTCATCCCCAATGGCTTGAATCGCATTGTGAATTAAGTTTGTCCAAACTTGCCCTAATTTGTCAGGATACCCTTTTATCATCACTTTTTCAGGTCCAACAACGCGGACCTCAATGGAACGCTTTAATTTCCCATGGTAAAGCATAAGGATGTCCTCTATGCTTTTCCTTAAGTCAAAGGTGGTTTTCTCCATCGTATCTTTTTGTCTTGAATAGTCTTTTAACGAACGAAGTAAACCCGTTGTTTTTTGAACGGCTAACTGAATGTTATTATTGTGTAATTGAATCCTACTTAAACGAATCGCCACATCGGTAATCAATGAAGCATTGGGGTGAGTAAGCAAAGGGATATATTTTTCTAAATCGCCACTAAACCCTGCTTTTGCAAACTCTCTGGCTAATACCGTAGCATCAGAGATTTGATAATACTGCATTTGCTTTTGTAAATCTTTTCTTAGTTGTCGTTCTTCTCTTGCACTTAGATAACGAGCATTTTTAACTAAGGTTTCTACTAAATCAAAAAATAATCCTAAGTGTTCTTCGTCTAAGTCTCTACTTACCAGTGCTAATAGTTTGAAAGTATCGTAGAGGTTGTTTTGGATGTTGGTTATAGCGGCGCTGATAGCAGCCATGGGGGTATTAAGTTCATGGGCGACGTTTGCCATTAAGTTCCCTAAGGTTGCCATCTTTTCAGAACGAATTAAACGCTCTTCTAAATGGGCAATCTGCTGCTTTAACTGCTCTACCGCTGCTAAATCCTGTGTTTGTTGCTGCTGCTCCATAGCATTTAACATATTTCGTAAACCTTCTATTAACGTAATGTACTGCGATTCCAATTGTAAATGGGAAAGCGATAAAGGAGGGGCTTCTACCATGGCAGTCGCCTTTTCACTCATTGTGGTCACTATAATACCTCCATTAAACCACTTATCATTAACGATTTCTCCATACGTTGCTACAATAGCAAAGTCTTTGTTTAAATGTTTAAAAGGACGGATACTTCTTAGAAAGTTTTCTTTTAGCAGTTGCCGATGGCTTTCATTGATAAATAACCATAGCACTTCTATAGGGTTTTCTGCGGCAGTATAGTATCCTTGTGTAATAGCGCTTATATAGTGGTTGGGTTCAAAAAAGCCCCATCGCGCTGCTGTTTCTTGTACAGCGCCTGCATATTGAATCCACCCTGTTTCATCGGCTTCTACCGCAACACGAGGCAACCATCCTTCCTCTTCCTTCATCAATAAAGGGAAACCCCAAGTACGTTCAGGAATATGCTTCGCAATAGCACTTCCCAAATAATCTTCATAAAACTTCACGGCAGTCTTGCTACCAATTGTAAAAACCTTATCGCCTTTCGCTTCCGTAATAACTGCTTCAGGACCTATCGCTTCAAAAGGACAACGACTATAGACGTTCACAATTAACGATTCGCCACTAAAACAAACCACAATAACCCCTTTATCTAAAACCTGATTTTGAAAATAGATTTTGTGAATGGTTGTAATTCCCCATAGAGATACCTCTGAACTCAAACGCCTTAATTGCTGAATCGCTTGTTGGATTTTAAGGGGGTCATTGCCTAATAAAAATATTCCCTTCGTATTAGGAGTGATTTCAGAAAATTCTTCGTCAAATAAAGTAGTTGCAACTTGCGATTCTTCTAAAATGGTAATGTATAAAATTGGTGTTTGCAGCGTGCGATTTGTTACATAGGTTGCAGGAACTTGCATCCCTACTAAAGGAGCCTTAGGAAACCATTCTTTGAAAAGACTTAATAAATAATTTTCCTGCTGCACGTGAGAAGGAGGGACAAAGAGCAGGAATAATAGCTCTTTCCCTTCTTGGTAATACTTAAAAACTTTTTTCACTTCCAGTCCTTGTCGTATTAGTCCCTTGTCTATGGTTTTCAGTGCCAACTTTATACTTTTCATAGTGAGCCTAAGGATTGATGAGCCAAAGATAGAAAATCTTTTTCTAATTTTAGGGCGATAAAAATTTTGTTGTAATTTTCCCCACGAAAATTCACATAGGCTATGGCGAAGAAATGTTGGGAAGCATCACGGGAGGCAAAAGAGCAATCGCAAATTTGGCATTATTTGAAATGGGTAGAGCAACAATATGGCACGACATTGGAAGATTATCACACTTTATGGCGATGGAGTGTTGAGGACATTGCCCGTTTCTGGGAAAGTATTGTTCAATACTTTGATGTTGCTTTTCAATCGCCTTACAAGCAGGTATTGAGTTCTATGCAAATGCCCGGCGCTCGTTGGTTTGAAGGGGCTACATTAAACTTTGCTCAGTTTCTATTGCGAAAAAAGAACAATGCCCCTGCATTGATTTTTGAATCCGAATTAAAAGACTTGCAACAATATTCGTGGCAGTGGTTAGAGCAACAAAGTGCTAAAATGCAACGATTGCTTTTAGACTTAGGCGTAAAGAAAGGGGATAGGGTTGTAGCCTTCATTCCAAACATGCCTGAGGCAATAGCCGCTTTGATTGCAACCACTGCTTTGGGTGCTATATGGTCCAGTTGTGCCCCTGAGTTCGGTGTTAAAAGCGTTATTAGTCGCTTCCAACAAATCCAGCCGAAAGTACTCATTACCGTAGATGGTTATCGTTACGGCGGAAAAGACTTTGACCGCAGCGACATCGTTAAACAAATTATTGATGCACTCCCCACCTTAGAAGGTATTATTGTGATTCCTTACTTAGGTGACGTGTCTAAATTTTTAACCTTTCATCAAAAAGTTTTCATTTGGGATTTTGCTCAGGATACAAGTCATACACTTCATTTTGAACCTGTGGAGTTTTCCCATCCTTTGTGGATTTTGTATTCTTCTGGGACAACAGGGTTACCTAAGCCGATCACACATAGCCATGGTGGAATTTTATTGGAGCATCTTAAATATTTGCATTTGCATGCAGAGCAAAAGGAAGGGGAGCGTTTCTTTTGGTATTCTACAACGGGATGGATGATGTGGAACATGGTTGTTGGTAGTTTATTAACAGGTGCTACGGCGGTTTTATTTGATGGAAATCCTTTTTATCCCGGTCCGCAGCGTTTGTGGGAGTTTGCTCAAAGAGCACAAATCACCTTTTTTGGGGTTAGTGCTCCGTATATTATGCAGTGTAAAAAAATGGGTTATGAGCCGAAGAAAGATTTTGCTATGGATTTTATGAAAGCGATTGGTTCAACGGGTGCCCCTCTACCACCAGAAGGCTTCCGATGGGTCTACGATAAAGTAGGTGAACATATTTGGCTGACTTCCCTTTCAGGGGGTACCGATGTTTGTACCGCCTTCGTAGGCGGATGCTATTTGTTGCCCGTTTACGAAGGAGAAATCCAATGCCGTTGCTTAGGTGCTATGGTGGAAGCTTACGATGAAGAAGGTAATTCCATCATAGACCAAGTAGGTGAATTAGTACTGACCAAGCCTATGCCTTCCATGCCTATTTATTTCTGGAATGACCCTGAAGGGAAACGCTATAAAAGCAGCTACTTTGAACACTATCCCGGGGTTTGGCGCCATGGAGATTGGGTAAAAATCACTAATCGTGGTAGCGTTATCATTTACGGACGCTCAGATGCTACCCTCAAGCGCCATGGCGTAAGAATGGGAACCAGTGAATTTTATTCCGTGGTAGAAAATATCTATGAAGTAGAAGATAGCTTAGTGTTGTCTATTGAGCGCCCCGATGGCAGCTCTTTCATGCCACTGTTTGTAGTGTTGAAAGAGGGTATTCAGTTAGATGAGTTTCTAAAACAAAAAATAAAAAACACGCTTAAAGAGGCGTTGAGTCCTCGCCATGTGCCTGATGAGATTATTCAAATTCCTCAAGTGCCTTACACTTTGAATGGAAAAAAAATGGAAACCCCTATTAAACGTATTTTAATGGGTGTACCTGTAGAAAAAGCCATTAACAAAGATGCCATGAAAAATCCTGAGGTGGTAGATTTCTTTTTAGAATTAAAAGAAAAGTTAAAAGAAAAACTTACGGGATAGCATCTTTAATGGTGTCCCAGACTTCATCATACCATTGTTTAAATAGACGTAGCCCTTGTTCAATAGGGGTTGTAGGGTGGTAATTTAAAAGTCGTTGGGCTTTGGTGATGTCTGCATAGGTGATGAAAACATCGCCTGGGGGAATAGGATGGTAAGTGCGTTTAAAGGGTTTTCCTGTGATTTGTTCAATGAGTTCAATTAAGCGTTGGAGGGTAATGGGCGTATTGTTGCCAAGATTGATGATTTCGTAGCAGGTGTCTCGTTGTGTTAGGTATTCTATAGCACTTTTGACGCCTTGAATGATGTCCGCAATGTAGGTATAGTCTCTTGCGGTGGTGCCGTCGCCGTAGATAGTAATAGGTTTATCGTGATAGAGTTGCCGAAAAAATTTATGGATAGCTAAATCAGGGCGTTGTCCTGGACCGTAAACAGTAAAGAATCGTAGATTTAAGACAGCCCATTGATATAGGTGGTGATAGGTATAGGTCATGAGTTCGCAGGCTTTTTTAGTAGCGGCATAAGGAGATATGGGGTTATCTACGGGGTCGTCTTCAGATTGCGGTACTTTTTTGCTGTTTCCATAGACTGAAGAAGAAGAAGCAAAGAGCAATTTTTTTACTCCTGCTGCTTTCATGCATTCTAATAGCGTAAGTGTTCCCTGTACGTTCACATCGTAGTATGCTTTTGCTTGTTGAATAGAGGGACGAACGCCTGCCTTAGCAGCTAAATGAACAACAAGGTCTATAGAGTAGCGTTTAAAAAGTTTTTGCATGAAGGTTTCATTTCGGATGTCGCCTTGTTGGAGTTCAAAGCGGTTATGGTGTTGGAAGGACTGAAGGTTGATTTCTTTAAAGATTTTTGGGTAGAAGGGGTCAAAGTTGTCTACGCCGATGATGTAAAAGCCCTCGTCTAAAAGGGTTTTACACAAATGCGAGCCAATGAAGCCTGCAGCACCAGTGATTAAGATAGTTTGCATTTGTGGAGGCAAAGGTACGAAAACACTGGGGCTAAAAACGGCTCTTATTCACCTGTAGAGATATTGGTCATCAATTTATTATCCGAATTCCCATTAGTAACACATCATCTATTTGACGGTAGTTTCCTCTCCAGTTTAGTAATACTTTATGCAATAAATGTTTTTGGTGTGATAGAGGTAAGCGATAGCAATAACGCAGCAATTTTAAAAAGCGTTTTATTCCTAAGCGTTTCCCTTGTTTACCTCCAATTTGGTCTAAGTAACCATCAGTGCAGATATATAACATGTCTCCTGAATACACTTGGAAAGTTATTTCACTGAACAAGTCTTTTTCTAAAGAAA
>WFXK01000293.1 GCA_015490695.1 Bacteroidota bacterium
GGGCTCGGAGATGTGTATAAGAGACAGATATAGTTTTACGTAAAGATTGCTCCATGGGTTGCGAATTTAGAAAATCTTTTTTTCCCAAAAAGCGTTGTTGTTGTGCACTGTGCGATTCTCGTCTTTGTTCAAACTCTTTTGTTCGCATCGCTTTATCATAGTCCAATAATCGGTCCAATAATCGCTGTTGACGTTTTATGGTGGCTTCCGTTAAACGTTTGTCTAATAGCTCTTGTTCGGTTTTTCGCATGCCTTCCAATACTTTATCTAAATCACCTAAGCCTTTATGCCCTGTCCGTTGTAAGCGGTCTTTTAATTGTTGTAAATCATCATGGATGCGCCGTTGCTCTTGCGCTAAAGAACGTAGCTGCTCTCCCCATTTCTCTGAAGGCTTCTGACCTTTGCGTTGTAAATCGTTCTGTGTCTTAAATAACTGCGATAAACGGTCATTCAAATACTGCTGCATCTTAATAATCTGCCGTAAATTCCCCATCATACCACTACCAGGACGCTTACACATAGCTTTAGACTGCTTCCCTTGTTTAATCTGTTGCTGTAAACTTTCTAAAGATTCTAAAAGCATCTCTGATAAACGATTCATTTCCCGCATGGCACTATGCTGCTCCATAGCCAATAATTGTACGTAGCGATTCCCTGTAGAAGTTAATTCTATAAACTTATTCAAGTGCTTTTCTACGGCTTTTGTACGTTCCATAATGAAAGAAGCAATCTCTTCATTTCGCTTAGCAAGTGCTATTAAACTATCTTTAATTACCTGGAAGCTGCGTCTTACTTGCTCTTGTTGACGCAAAACCTCCCAATACCGAGGCGAATTGATATTAACCCCACTTTGTAAAGCCTGTTTTAACTCTTCTTGTTTAAAGGAAAGTTCAATGAGGTTCTCCAAAATTCGTCTTAAATCTTCATAGTTTTCCATGAGCTGCTGCATGCGTAAATCACTAATCATAGATTGCATTTGCTGCTGCATTTGCCGCAACCCCTTAATAGCGTTCTGCTGAGATTGATGGGCTTTATTCCATTGGTGATTCCCTAATTGCTCTTTCCCCTGCTGCATGAACTGCTCTACCTGCTGTGACTGCTGCTGTAATTGCTCTAAAGACTCTTTAAAGCGTGGATGCGCTAAAGAGTCCAACCCTTGTAGTTCTTTTTGCATTTGTTGCATTTGCTCTTTTAAATCCTGTTGCTGTTGCTGCCAGCGCTGTGCATGACTCTTTCTTGGCCGTAAGCGATTTAACTCTTCGTTTAAACGTTGTTGCTTTTGTTCTAAAGCACTTAACTTGTTCAAAAGCGTTTCTAATTTTTCCTCAAAATGCAATTGCTTTAACCATTCCATTAACCACTCTAATTGCTGCTTTAACTCCTCATCACTTTGTTGCAATTTCTGTAGTTCAGGCATAGAAAACCGCTCATTGCGCTGTAATAATTCTTCTAAACGCTGTAATAATTGTTGTCTCTCCTCTAAATCTAAGGACTCTATGAAATCTTCTATCTTTCGGTACTTCTCTACAATTTCTTCTGAAAACAGCTCTTGTGCCTCTTCTCGTCTTTGTTGAAGCGTCTCTTGTAATTGTTGGATTTGCTCTATAACCTGCTGCTGGGTTTTTACCAATTGCTGAAGCTCTTTGCGCTGTTGAAAACTTAAACGTTGTTGGGTTAATAATTGCGCTTTGTAATGTTCAATACTTTTTTCTATCTCTTGTAATTGTTGATGGAGGCTATCTACGTTCTCTATGGAGGCAGCTTGCTCTTGTAGATGTCTGTCGTATTGCTCTAAAGCACTGCTGTAATAAAGATGAAACACTCTGGAAGTCGCACTTTTTGGTCCTGAAACATAGTCGTTGTCAAAGATTTCTAAATAGCATTCTATAACATCGCCTTCTTCCATGCCCAGAGAGAAAGCATCTATTAAAAATCGCTTTTCAAAAAAGTTATTAGAAAAATGGCGCTCTAAAACTTGTTGTTGAAAAGTTGATTGAATACGATTAGGGTCTTTAGATTGACTAATACGATAATGAATAACTAATTTAGAAAACCCAAAATCATCCGATGCACGAACCTTTACAGGAACAATTCCCTCTAAGGAAACATAAGGCTGGCTTTCCAAATAAGCATCTATGGAAGGATAACGGTCATAAAGCAATTGAATTTGATATTGGACTGTATCATTGTTTTTAATTGCCTGTGGACTAATCAAGTGCATAGCGTAGGATTGATTTTGCATTGCGTAGTGTTGGAACCAATAGCTGTCGTTATCTTTTTTATAAGGTTTTAGCAAGCGATTTCCTATTTTGATATACGCTGTTTTAGTAGGGTTTCCTGGTTTAACTTGCCATTTTAATAGGCTCCCTCTTAGGACTTGTACATCGCCCGTTAGGGGTTCTAATTTTTGTGCAGGCAAACCTGTATAAGCAGGCGGAACCACGGTGATTTGAAACCACTGTACAAATGGCTTCGGATACACAGCAACGTGAAATAATGCACTACGATGCATCAAATTTCCTACATAAAAATCAAACGAACGGGTTACATTTTGCAACTTAAATTGGAAATGACGTAAATCTTTCTTTTGCAAAACGTAACGCGTAAATTGCTCTTGCCCTTCAAAACGAATGAAAATAAATAGTCGTTGAGGTAGTTGTTTACCTTTTACTTCTAAGGACAGCGAAAAGTCTTGATGTTGGACTAAACGCTTTGGAAAAGGTTTAAAGTGGATAGTGAAGGGTGGGGGAGGGGTAAAAGTTTGATTAAAATGGATTAAACGATAGCTGCCCATGGTTAACAGCGAAGGACTCAGCCACCATAAAAGCGCAATAATGAACAGCGGAATAAGTAAAAACCGCCCCTTCTTTAAACTTTTGTGGAAACGGATTGCTAAATGAATCGGATAGGGTTTAATTTCTTGCGTTTTTTGTTCTATGCTCGCTACAATTAAAGCGGTTTGTTGGGGGTTCTGAGCTAATTGAACTAAATTTAACAATTTATCTCGGATTTCAGGGAAGTGTTTTCCAATCCAGCGTGCTGCTTCTTCATCGCTTAAATGGTTGTCCATAGTCCAAAGTTGATATAAGGGATAAAGCACATAACGCAGTAACAGAAACCCTACAAGCGCTGTATAAGCGATTAAAAGTCCTTTTTTGGTGGATGGCGATAACCACCATTTACCTTCCATCACAACAATAGCGAGGCTTGTTAAACTACCTAAGAGGAGAAAGAAAATTCCTCCTTCAATGAGACGATTTACAAAATAGCGTTTTTTGAAGCGCCTTAAACGCTGGCGAATCTCTTGGGGAAGCATAACAAAAGCGAAGTTATGAAATTTTTTCGCTACTTTTGTTGCTATGCGGTGGAGCGTCTTACTCTTTCTATGTTGCTGCTATGCCCACGAACTTTATGTAGAAGTCTACGCTTATGATAATAAACCCGTTTCTTATTGCCGTGTAGAAATCCCTTATGTTATTCAAAGA
>WFXK01000294.1 GCA_015490695.1 Bacteroidota bacterium
GGTTGTAATACTACAACGATAAGGGTCAAATATAGGAGTAGCAAACAGATGGTCTATGTCTATAAGCCAACCACTTAATAACAACAACCAGGTACGAAGCAAAGGCTGATTCGCATAAAAAACCCGAGCAATCACAAACGGCAAGAATAAATGTAAGCCGTAATGAACTAAGTGACGCATCATGGACGAAATAGAAAAAAAAGATTATCGTAAACAGCTACGACGTCTACTTGATAAGGTTGTAAAAGCTGATAAACTTTTTTCTGTTGTGCTTTCAAAAGCACATTCATGATGGCAAGTCCCTCTGAAGTCAAATGACGAGTGATTTGGGTAAAAAAGGTTTCTTTTAAACAGTGTTCAGGCACTCGGTCTTCTATAAAAAGGTCAATAAGGATTAAAGAGAAGGATTGAGAGCATTGTTGTAGGAATTGATAGGCGTCTTGGCAGTGCAATTGGACTTTCCATGGGAGCGCAAAATAAGTTTGATACCATTGCAGTAAAATCTTTTCTATTTCTACTCCGACCATTACCTGAGGGGGATTACGGCGGAATAGTTGTGCAATAGAACCTACTCCAAAACCCAGAATCAGTATAGCGTTCCATGGGTGCTGTAAAATTCCTTTTTCTTCTAAAGCGATATGCCAAACCTTTTGGTTGTAGCCAAAGCTGTAGTTAACGTTGTTGGCATCTACGTAGTAGCGTCCCCAATGTTGATAAAGCAAAAGATTTTTATGGTGTTGGGTTTGAACTTGTTGCAAGATTTGTTTTTTCCAAAAGGGTTTAATCTTCATGGATTTTCCAAATCTCTATTTGTTGTACTTGTTGGGGAGAGGATTTAGCAACTTTAATTTTTAAGTCTTGAAACTGGATTTCTGCTCCTTCTGCTGGGATTTCGCCAAAAAGTTCCATGAGCCAGCCTGCTAAGGTGGTATATTGGTCACTTTCAGGAATGTTCAAATGGTATTTTTTATTTACATAAGAGACTTCTAAGCGGGTGCTTAAACGGTAGTGGTTAGGACCTAAAACCTCTTCGCTCCATTCTTCTTCCTCTTCATCAAATTCATCCATAAGTTCTCCGAAGATTTCTTCTAATAAGTCTTCCATGGTGACCAATCCTGCAGTAATGCCGTATTCGTCTACTACAATGGCGATTTTACATTGTTGTTGTTTGAACTCTTGCAATAGCAAATGGGCGGGCATGGTCTCAGGAACTACAACAACCTTTCTTAAAATCGCTCGTAAATCCTTAGGGGGCTTTAATAAATCTGTTACCTCTATATAGCCTACAATGTAATCAATCTTTTCTTTATACACAGGGAAGCGAGTAAAAGGGTGTTCTTTATAAACCTGATATGCTTCTTCAGGGGATTGGTCTATAGAGATCGCAACGATTTCTGTCCTTGGTTTCATAAATTCTTTCACTAAAATTTCATCAAAGGCAAGGACATTTTCAAAGATTTCGGTATCAAAACCAGGATATTTAATGGGGTCAAAGCCTGTGAGGGTGTCTAATAAATAGCGTTGAAGCTCTTCTTCGGTGAAAAGGTGCTCTTTGCTGGGTTGTTCTCGGTGAATCCACTGATAGAGACGCTCTATGGCATAGACCAGTGGTTGAAAGAGTTTATAAGTGGCATAAATCCAATAAGTGACCCACCGTAGTTTTCTATCGGCATCTTGTCTAAAGAGCAATTTCGGCGTGTATTCAGCAAGGAAGAGTACGATAGCGGTGGAGATAAGCGTTTGATAAAGGAAAATCAATTGTGGGTTTTGAGTCCAATAATTACGAATCAAGGGTTCTAACAATGCGGCGCTGCTTAGTCCGAAAAGCACTAAGGCTAAGTTGTTGCCGATTAAAATCGTAGCAATGAAACGAGAGGGATGATGAATAAAAAACGAAAGGATTTTTGCTTTCGGTTTATTTTCACTGCGTTCTAATTCTATTCGGAATTTGTCTGCTGTATAAAAAGCGATTTCTGACCCGGAGAAAAGTGCAGAGAGGAATAAAGAAAGGACAAAAACCACTATTGCGATTTCCATGATAGATGGGGATAAATTTTGCGTACGGCTTCAATGACGGGGTGGTTAATAGCACCATTATGGGCTTTTACAGCAAGGACTAAGACAGAGAGGCTAATCAATTGGTCTTTTTCGTCTGTGATAGGGATTTGCCATCGTTGTATTGTTTTTCCTAAGTGAATAGGGTGGGTTTTGGCATACACATAGCCGGAACGAATGGAGCGCAGATGTTCTGTATAGATGCTTACGCCGATGCAATAGAATTTTTGCAGGTCTACGCACAGGTTTCCTGCGATGCTGCCGATGGTTTCTGCTAATACTGCAGAGGCACCACCGTGTAAAATCCCAAAACTTTGCCGAGTACGGTGGTCTACAGGCATGCGGGCAACTAAATAATGGTCTGTAACCTCAACGCATTCAATCCCTAAGTGGGCAATCATATCGTCGCCCTCAAACCAGGGCTTTAATTGCTCTAAGGTTATAGGGATTTTCCAAAGCATCATTCTAATTGCGATAAAATCGCCGCTACTTCATCCATCATTTGTTCCGATTGCTGTTCTAAACGGCGACGCAATAAAAGATTATCATAGGCTAACTCTACGCAGCACATCAATATTGGATAGGTGTCGTCCACCCCTTGAAATTGTTCTTTAAGTTCTTTTAATCGCCCTTCAATGGCTTGGATACTGGTTTTAATGTCTTGTTCTTCTTTTTCGTCCACCACCACAGTAAAATGGCGATTGAGTAGACGAACTGCTATTTTTTTCTTAGCCATTTTCAAATCGTTCTTGAAGCAGGGTAATACAGGTATCTAGTTCGCAAAGATACATTTCTATTTGTTTTTTGAGTTGTTCTTTTTCTTCTTGTGATAGGGCGCTATGGCGCATTTGAAGCGCATCTCTTTCTGCCATTAAAGTTTGGATTTGTTCTTGGGCTTGGGTTAATCGTTCTTTTAAAAGGGCGTTTTCTCTGCGCAGTCGTTGTACTTCTTTAACAACAAAACGTAGGCGTTTGAGCAGTCGTTGCCATCGTTGTTGGTTCATCGTAATAAAGTGATGTGCCCTCTTAAGATTTTATTTTGAACTTTAATAGCATAGAAGTATACACCTTCATTGGCGGGTTTGCCATTAGAAAGTTTTCCATCCCATCGTGCCTGTGAAGAGGTGCTTTCGAAAACCTTATTTCCCCATCGGTCAAAAATCTGAACCCATTGGAATCCTTCTCCTTCATAACGCAATTGCCAGAAGTCATTGATGCCGTCTCCATTGGGTGTAAAGACAGTAGGAATGTAGATATCGGCGTCAGCAACTACGTAATAGCGTTGTTGAAAAGCATCGGTACAACCTAAGGTGTCTTCTACCCGTAGCGTTACGATGTAGCTGCCGGGGTATTCAAAAGTATGGATAGGGTGTTGTTCTTGGCTGGAGTGTCCGTCGCCGAAAGTCCATAACCATGAACGAATAGCACCTTGACTGCTATCAATGAACTGAATGGTTGCGTTGGGTAATTGTAGCGTATCTACTTGATTAGCTAAGGGTCCAAAGTAGGCTTTAGGTCCTGGAATAATTTCAATTGGAAGGGCAACTAAGGCACTATCTACACACTTTCTGCTTTCGCCGTAGGCATATAAGGTAACCATATAGACGCCGGGTTGTGTATAAGTATGTGTGGGGTGTTCTACATTGCTAAAGGTACCGTCGCCGAAATCCCAGAGGTAGACGTAGCTGTCTTGAGAAGTATTTAAAAAGGATACTGTGATGGAGTCGCAGCCTTGTGTAGTACTCCATTGGAAAGAGGGTTGCGGTATAGGTAGGACTCTTACGTTAACTTGCATGCTGTCGCGGCATTTTCCTGTGGAGGCAAAGACCTTGTATAAGGTATCGTTCTCTGGGGTAGCAATAATGAAGGTGGAGTCGGCAGTTGTATAAACAACGTTAGGTGCTGAAAGCCAAGTGTAAAGGACGTTGGGTGCGGGAGAAAAGAGTTGAATAGCGATACTATCGCCTCTGCAGAGTAAAGTGTCTGTAGTTTGCCATTGTAGGTCTACGGGTTCTAATACGTAGACCGTTGTAGAGTCTACTAATTTACATCCGCCGTATTCTACCCATAGGTAGTAGACGGTGGTTTCTGTAGGTTTGACTGTAGGGCGTAGCAATTGGGTGTCTTGCGGGCTTAAGAAACCGTTGGTATAGTTCCAGTAGGCGTATAGGGGGGCTATGCCGTTGCTATCTAAGGCAGCAGGCAACGTAATGCTTTCACCTCGGCAAATTTCTAATGGAGTAGCAGTAGTATCGGCATCTATGATAGGTGAAGGATAAACTTGTACTAAAACCGTGTCGGTACTGGGCGTTATACAACCTCGTCCCCAGACTTGTAACACATAAGTGGTTGTTGTAGGAGGAAATGCCCATGTGGTTGGCGAAGTAGAATCAGAAAGGTATGTAGAAGGGGTCCAAAGGTAGGTGATAGGGGGTACAGCGTTGCTAATGAGTGCTTCTAAATAGACGCTATCACCTGCGCAAATAGGTCCCATGACAGGTGTTAAAGCGACCGTTGGACGAGGTTCAACAATTACTTTAATGTAATCGGCGTCGCTGGGACAGCCATTAGAGACCACAATCAATTGGTAAGTAACTGTATAGGGGGGGGAAGCCATGGGGTTTTGTGCTGTTGGGTCTGATAATCCGATGGTAGGAGACCATTGGAAGGTGTAGGTGCCATCGCCTCCTGAAGGAATCCCTCCGATTTGAATGCTGTCGCCTAAGCAGATGATAACGCTATCGGGTCCGGCGTCTGCGGTAGGGCGTGGTGTAACATGCACAGTCAAATAGCTGATGCTATCTAAGGTTGTTGGGTCTGAGGTACAACCTGTTGCTAAATTGGTTACAATTAAATAGTAAATAGTTGTGGTATCGGGACGAGCATAAGGGTTTTTAACGGTGCTATCTGATAATCCTGTGCCAGGCACCCATAAATAGCTATGCGGACCGCCTTCAGGGTCTATGATGGTGGGGTTTAAGTAAACCCCAGGACCGTCTTTACACAAGTAAACGTCATTGCCAACATCGGCGATAGGTAAAGCGTATACAACCACTTGGATTTCTGCGGAGTCGGAAGTACATCCGTTTTGGTCTATGACAACGGCTTTGTAGACGATGTCGTCGGGAGGGTTGGCTACAGGGTTGGGGATGTTAGTACTGCTAAGACCAATAGTAG
>WFXK01000295.1 GCA_015490695.1 Bacteroidota bacterium
ATGGAGAGCGCTGCATTAACTCTATGGTATTTGCTTCAAGGGTTTTTATTTAAACCTGCAATAAAGTCTAAAGAGGAAATGCGTTGCTATCGTGTAATGTTAAAAGACCATCCTGTAGAAGAATTAGTTTTTTATGAAGATGTTACTTATCAGCGTTGGTGGATTGAATTACCCAACGGAGCAATTATTCCCTGTACTTATGAAGCCTTTGAACAAGCAAAACAAAACCAAATTCCTGAACGCTGGTGGCTGTTTTATATGAAGCAAAAAGCAATTTTGTAGAGGTTTTAATTTGGAATGCTTTAGGATTTGTTGAGCTGTATGCCTTGCCTTTAAAAGTAAATTAATGTATTTTTGCTACAACATTTCTATTTCAATTCTATGAAACGTTTGGGTTTGTTGTTTTTATGGCTTAGCGTTTACAGCCAAAATCCTTTGGGGTATGAATGGCTTTCAGAGAATCAAACGTACTGGAAGTTATTAGTTGCCCAAGAGGGGATTTATCGGGTTTATGCTCAAGATTTACCTATTCCTTCTAATGTCCATCCTGACTATATCCATATTTATTACCGAGGTCAGGAAATTCCTATTTACATTTACAATCAAGGGGACTTGAACCGATTGGATGCAGGGGATTATATAGAGTTTTATGCAAAACCTAATGACGGACTTTTAGAGGCACAGATGTATAGGAATCCTATTACAGGGCTTGGCGACCCTTCTCAACAACCCGATAGCCTCTTTAGCCTCTTTTCTGATACGGCTGCTTATTTCTTAACTTGGAACAATACCCCAGGGCTTCGCTACGCTGCTTTTTCTGATTATAACAATAACTACCCTGTTATCAATCATGTCCGTTACATGAGTAGGGTCGCTTACCATATTTATTGGCCAGGCAGTGGTTCTCTGCAAAATGGATTACATTTTATTAAGAACCCCTTATATATAACAGGAGAAGGCTATTCAGGAAACTATATTTCCACACCTGTAGAGGTGGATGTTCCTACTCCTTATCCTGCTTCTAACCCTTTACAACCTCCTGTAGTCCATGTAAGGGTTATCGGAACAGACTTAAGTAAACCCCATAAAATTCATTTTCAGTGTGGTAGTAGTGCTTTGACTTATCAACAACCTTTTTCTAGTGAGGGCATCTATCCTTTTGTAAAGACTTTTGTATTGACACCACAACAAAGTGAGATTCTACATCCTTCTACTAAAGTTACCATAAGCCCATTGGAAGGTGTTTTCCGCATTTGCTGGGTACATATTTTTTATGACCGTCTGCCCAATTTAGGTGGAGAGGCGCAATTG
This sequence comes from Bacteroidota bacterium, assembly GCA_015490695.1. GTDB lineage: Bacteria > Bacteroidota > Bacteroidia > SpSt-205 > S141-50 > S141-50. The sequence goes on from WFXK01000295.1 coordinate 1,312, forward strand.
GGTTTTGAAATCGTCAATCCATATACACAGCGAGCGGTGATTACTTTTTCCAATATTGGATTTAGCGGTACTAACGATGAATTGTTGATTTATGACCTAAGTGGTAGATATAGAATCACAGGGATTAGAAATGGTAATGATTATCAAGCGGTGCTACCTGGATATACAGGTTCGCATCGTTTCTTTGTCTGTGCTGCTTCTAATGTGAAACAACCTATCATCGTTCCTGCTTCTTTGCGGTTTTTGAATAAACCCAATAATGGAGCAGAGTTCGTTATTATAACCCATAGAGATTTTAGTGCTTCGGCGCAAGCATATAAGATTTATCGTGATACCAATAGCCTTTATCCATTAAAAAGCATCGTTGTGTATGTAGATGAAATTTATGATGAATTTGGCTATGGTACCCCTTCTCCTTTAGCTATTAGAAACTTTGTTCAAACAGCATTGCAAAATTGGAATCCGAAACCTCGTTACTTATTACTTTGGGGAAAAGGAGGATTTTTACTAAGAGAGTACGGACATATTTTTAAAGTTCCCACATGGGGCCAACCTGCCAGTGACCTGCTCTTTGCTTGTGGTTTTGATCCCAATGATGTCTCTTTCCTCCCTCAATTACACGTAGGAAGAGTAAACATCATGTCTGATCAAGAAGGTTTTGACTATTTAGAAAAAATCAAACGCTATGAACATACACCCTTTCAGCCATGGATGAAAAACGCTATCCACCTAGGAGGTGGAGCAAATGCTTATGAACAAAATAGAATTTATAACTACATAAAAAATGTCTGGGGAGCTATCTTTGAAGGCATCCCCTATATTGGAAATGTCCACTACGTACAAAAAACAACCACCTCCACTGTAGGAAATAGCCTTGTGGATACTATTAAACATATTGTAGATAGTGGTTGCGTTATTATTAACTTCTTTGGACACAGCTCTACAAACATTTATGATGTTAATATTGGTGAACCTTATGAATACGATAACGAGGGGCGCTATCCCCTTATTATTGCTAATGGTTGCTATGCAGGGAACTTTGCCATCACAAGCAAAAGCTTTGCAGAAAAATGGGTTAATGGTGCCGGAAGCAAGGGGGCTATTGGGTATGTTAGTGCTTCAGGTCCTGGATTCCTGTACTGGTTGGGAGAGTATACTAAAGTCTTCTATGAAATTGCTTTTAGAGACTCTATTGGTGTGCCTGTAGGTCATATCCTTACAGAAACGATACGTCGCTACTGGACAGAAATTGCTGATAGTACAACATTCTACAGAGATATTCAATGGTTTAACCATGCGCTTATGACGAACCTACAGGGTGACCCCGCACTTAGACTCTATAGCGCTACAAAACCCGATTTGGCTATCTATGAAAACGAAGTACAATTCTTACCCGAAGAACTTAATGCCCAATTAGACTCTATCACCATCCAATTGATTGTCCACAACCATGGACTTGCGCTACAAAACGACGATAGCTTCTATGTCCGCATACGTCAACAACCTCTAAATCAAGGGATTATTAAGGACTACGGTGAATTTCTATTCCCTCCTTTTAAGACGAATGTAGATACGCTACGGATTCGTATTCCATCGCTTGGAGAAAGCGCAGCAGGCATTAACCGATTTGAAATCTATGTAGATTCACGGGATTCTATTGCTGAAATGACCGAATTAAATAATCAAATTAGTATAGAGATTTACATCCCTTCCAACATTCCCGCTATTATTTATCCATGGCGGTATGCGGTGGTCAACAAACCGCAAATTGCTTTAATGGCAGGTACTTATAACATGCAAAACACGCAACCTGTTCGTTATATTTTTGAGATAGATACGGTCTACACCTTCAATTCACCTTTTAAGCGCAGTTCTGGGGTTATTCAGGGGACGGCGACTTTAGCGAAATGGGATTTGCCTTTTACGCTTCAAGACAGCATGGTTTATTATTGGCGGGTACGTTTAGCCGATGAAAGCAAGATTCGTTGGGCTACAGCAAGCTTCCGCTATATTGCAGGACCTTCAGAAGGCTTTGCACAGGCTAAACCTCCTCAGTTCTTAGAAAACACCAACGACGGTGTTCAATTCCAACCTCCTAGTTTCGTGTGGGACTTTACCCCTACGACGGCAGTACTGCGGGTAGATTACGAATTAGGACGTCCATACGTGCTTTATAACGCTGTAGCGCTCACAAACCCCGTAACCAGCTCCTACCCAAAAGGACTTTATATCATCCACATTGACGGCAGAACCTTAGAATTAAAATCTAATACCACTTATATTCCTACTCCCGATGGTATTCCTCAATTAATTGCGCTCATTCAACAAATGAATGAAGGGGACTATTTATTGATTTTGGGGCGTTATGGTGCCGATGCACCTTCTTATCCACAAGAATTATGGGATGCTTTTGCTTCCTTAGGTATTTCTTTACAGCTCAAACAACGGGCAACGACTGTAAATCATTTCTCTATCTTAGGACGTAAAGGCGCTGCCGTAGGTACCGCTATAGAAGTCTTAGACCCTCCCTATACCTTTACAACCCTACTTTATAGTAAAAGAAAAGAAGCCTACAGCGAAAGCCCCGTCTTAGGTCCAGCAAAAGAGTGGAAACAACTGCTATGGAATTGGTTTACCATAGACAATACCCTGAACAGCGACCAAGCCTATATAGAACTTTATGGAGTTAAAAAAGATGGAACAAAAATACTATTGCGCAACGGCCTCACTAAAGGCACCTATGATCTTTCTACTATTGATGCTCAGCAATATCCTTTCTTGCAAATCCGTTGCTATATGAAAGATAGCATTTACCGCTCTGCTCCTCAGATTGACCATTGGCATTTGTTGTATGCACCTGTGCCTGAAGCCAGTGTAATGCCCCAATACCGATTCGCCTTCTATAAAGACACCTTAGATGAAGGAGAAGAGACGTGGGTGATTTTAGCCGCACAAAACATCTCCGATTTGCCTATGGACAGCCTCTTAGTCCGATTTGAACTTTTATTACAAAATGATGAAAGAATCCTTTTAGGAGAAAAACGCTTTAAACCGCTTAATCCTTGGGATACCCTGCACATCTTCTATCGTTTTTCTACAGCAGGCTATCCTGGAAGAAACCTGCTTATCATCACTATCAATCCCGACTTTGACCAACCCGAACGCAGTTTGCATAATAATCAATACGTCCATGCATTCTTTGTAAGAAGAGATGTTATCAATCCTATTTTAGATGTAACTTTTGATGGCAAACACATCATAGATGGCGATATTGTTTCGCCTACACCAGAAATCCTTATAGAAGTGAACGACGAAAATCCTTATTTCTTAATTCAAGATACTTCTCAGATTGTTGTTGCAATGAAACCTGCTGACCGCTTTGGTCCACCCGACAGAATTTTTTATGCTTCGGGATTGTTAGAATTCATCCCTGCAGATGATCCCAAAGAAAATAAAGCGAGGGTCTATTTCCGTCCGGGTCCTTTGGAAGATGGCGAATATTTATTAGAAGTTCAAGCTTATGATGCTCGTCGTAACCCTGCGGGGAAAACCAGCTATCGTATTCGTTTCCGAGTAATCAATGAAAGCACTATTACGCATGTGTTTAATTATCCCAATCCTTTCTCTACTTCTACGCGTTTTGTGTATACTTTAACAGGAAGCGTTTTACCTGAGGTGTTTCAAATTCACATTTATACCATCACGGGGCGATTAGTAAAGGTGATTGATTTAGTAGAGTTAGGAGAGGTTTCCATAGGGCGCCACATAACAAACTATGCGTGGGATGGCACAGATGAAAACGGCGACCCCTTAGCCAACGGCGTCTATCTTTATAGAGTGGTTATTAAAATGCCTGAAGGCAAAACCCTGCGGATTAACGACCCAGCAGAAAACCAACGTTACTTCAAAGGCGGTTGGGGAAAAATGTACCTTATGCGATGAAGGTTTATATTGAAGAACTCCAAAAAAGTTTTTCCCCTGAAACCATTATTCGTGCGCTTAGTCCCTATTTAACAGAACAACGCAAACAACGTATTGCTCAAGTGGTTCAACATCGCAGCCGATGGATTATCCCCGTAGCAGAACGCTTCTACGATTTAGGAAATATGTATGCTATCTTGCGAACCGCCGAAGGCTTAGGGCTTTTAGAATTCCATTACATCCCCTTTGAAAACCCTATGAAATATTCTAAAAGGATTGCACAGGGAGCTTATAAATGGCTTAAACTACATCGTTGGGAGTGTACACAAGAGGCTATCCATTATTTAAAAGCACAGGGCTATCGTGTTGTGGCAACCGCTTTAGATAAAAATGCTCAACCTTTCACACAGTTGACTTTTCAGCAACCAACTGCCATCATCTTCGGAAATGAGCACGAAGGCATTACCAATACTGCAATGCAACTCGCCGATGTGGTTGCTTATTTTCCTATGGTAGGATTTACGCAGTCTTTTAATGTTTCAGTAGCCGCTGCCTTATGTCTGTTTCATGCTATTGAAAAAAGTAAACACCAAAAAAACTTTTATCTTTCTGTTGACGAACAGCAATATTGGAAAGCGCAGTATTATTTACAAAGTTGTAAGAACGCTGTCAAGCTTTTAAGAAAGCATGTCTCGGATTCAAAACAACAAAGCCATTGTTCTGTATTATCAACCTTATCGTAGCAGTAGCCGTTTAGTTTGGTGTCTGACCCCTGAAGGAGTCATCCCATTGGTTGCTAAAGGAGTAGAATTGCCTAATGCTTCTGTGCAAAACGCTTATTTACAACCGCTGTTTTTTACAGAAATATGGTATTATCCTAAAGCAACACGGCATTTTTTTCTTCTTAAAGAAGTCCTCCTTCTTTATCCTAAGCCTCCTTTTTGGGAAAAAGAATCCCTTTTTTATAGTTATTTCACTGCAGAACTGCTATACCAATGGCTTAAACCCCATGTACCCGAACCGGAAGTCTTTCACAAAAGCGTAGAATATGTTCATCATTTTCATCGTTATCGTTTCCAACAGCATTGGCACTTTTGGTGTGAAGTGTTAAGGTTGTTAGGCTATTCTGTTCCCAACGTAAATGGAAATCCAAAGGAAAAAGTTCAACACCTTTTTGAATACAGCAAAAGATACTTTCCCAACTTTTCTATTCCTAAAAGTTATGCTGTGTTTAAGGTAATTTTATAATCGCACCATTTTGTTTTACATAACGATACAAACGAGCGTAGTAAGGGTCATGGGTTAAAGTTTCTATGTTGCCTACAATGACTAATTTTGTTTTTGCTCGGCTTATGGCAACATTCAAACGCCTATAATCGGTTAAAAAGCCCAGTTGTTTTTGGGGGTTATTACGGACAAAAGATAAAATTATCATTTCTTTTTCTCTCCCTTGAAAGCCATCTACGGTTTTGATTTCTAAGTCTTTGTAAAGAAGATTTTTACTCAATAAGGTTGCTTGCGCCTCATAGGGAGCGATGATACCAATGGCTCCCATAGGTACTTGATTTTTCCACAAATAATGAATTAAAGCAACGATAGTACGGACTTCCCAACGATTAAAATAAGAGAAAGCACCTTTCCCTTTTTCTTCTTTGGCTTGCTTAGGGGTTGCAATCCATACCATGGGAAGGTCTTTCTGCATGGTTTTTAAAAACCATGGTGGTCCTGTGTGTACAGCAAACGGGAAAGGACGCTCAACACTTTCATGTCCAATCAAGCGTCCGTTATAAAAAGTTTCGCTTACAAATTGCATGATTAAAGGATGCATACGATATTGCATGCGCAATAGCTTTGCACTGGAAGGATAGAGTTTATGCCAACGTTCAAAAAGACTAAAGCGATAGGTTTTTTGTAATTTTTCTGCGATGATGGTAGGGGGCAATTGTTTATCATCACCTGCCAATAACACTTGACGAGCTCTTAACAATGCGATTAAAGTAGCGGGTTCAGTGGCTTGAGTCGCCTCATCTATGACCCCAATATCAAAAGTAATGTCCTCTAACAAAGCACAAGCGCTTAAAGTAGCGCACACCACAGAAGCTTCATTAAGGATTTTCGTTATCAATTCTTTTTCTTTTTGGTGGATTTCTTCGTAGCATTGGCGTATTTGTTCTTGAAGCGTGAGCCATTGTGCCATACTTTTCATGGTTTTAACAGGGATGCCTCTGGCGTTTTGTTGTTGTTTTGCTAAGGTAAGGATAGCTTGTGCAGGCAATCCCCTACGTCGTGAAGGAATGGGCGCAAGATAGTCCTGCTGCTGACGACGTAAACGCTCAACCCTTTCGTACAAGCGCTTAATGGCAGGATAATGAGGATGCTGCACCAAACGGGCTTCTAAAGTGTGTGCCTTCAAACGAGGATGAATTTTAAAAGGATTCCCGATGCGAATCGCATGGATACCCCGCTCTAATAACTTCTCTAATAAGTTATCCACAGCAATGTTAGAATCTGCTGCCGCTAAAACCCGTTTGCCTTTTGCAACCTGTTCACTAATAAACACGCTCAATGTTGTGGTTTTGCCTGTTCCTGGCGGTCCATGCAGTAAACCAAATACAAAAGCTTGATTCTCAAGATGATACAATAGCGCCTTCTTTTGATAAGAATTCAAGGATGCAAAATGTTCGGTTGTAACAGCATAAGCACCTTTACGATAAGGGTACTCCGAAGGAATGCCTAAAAGATAAGGCATCCAAGGTAAAGTACATTGTTTTAATTGTTTTAAAGCATCTTGCATTCGCAAAAAAGTGATTTCATTGAGATAAAGGTCTATACGCACGGGTTTCTTTTTTTGGAACGGCGGGGGTTCATCGGGGAAAGCAATCACAATAGCGTTACGATAGAGTTCATAGACGACTCCCTTGGGGTCTTTTAGGGTAGGGCGTTCTTTTTGGGTTACCAGCACCCAATCGCCTGTTTGGAATTGATGCTTAGGTAGAACATTTTGTGTATAGAATCGGTAGAGGTGATAGCCTCCTGTAGTAGTTCCAAGGGATTTAAAACGTAGATAAAGCAGTGCTCTTCCTCGGCGTTGGCGTTCTTCAGGGGTTAATTGCTGAATTTCATTCCAGTGGAACGCTTTTTGTGCCTTGCGCTCCTCTTCAATAAAAACTTGAAAATATTTTGCGTAGGCTTCTGCCGAGGGAAAACGTTTCAACGACCGCTAAAATAGTATTTTACGCCTAACACAGCACCTGCGGGATACAACCAACGATTGACTTGATGAATGCCTTGTACATAAAACCACCAACGCTCAGAACGCCATAACGCTATTATCACCTGCCACTGCAAATTCAATACCCAGCGAGGAATCACTCTTTGAACATATTCAATAGGATTTTTCTGCCATTCCTGAATCGTTGTTGTGTCACCAAAAGGCACATATTCCACCATTAAATGCTGCCCTAATAAATACAATGCTTGCAGTCCAAGGGCTATACCGAACTTTTCTTCTTCTTCAAAGTGGTATTCTGTTGCAAGTCCGAAGCATAAAAAATGAGTATAAACGGATATTTTTTTAGGATTGATAGGTTGTCCTGAGTAGATAGAATAAAACAGGGTGCTGTCGCCCAATCCTCTACTATGACTTAAAAAATAGCCGAATTCAGGAAGCAGCTTCCATTTAGGGGCGATAGCAAATTTTGTTGTTCCCATAAAGGCTAATCCAACACCGGGACGAAATTGAGCAACTTCAGTACGATATTGATGCAAAGTAATGCCACCTAAGAAGCCGTATTGGTTTTGCGCTAAAAGACAGAGTGGAAGTAAAACAAGGATTCGTTTCATAGGGGTTCGTAATAACAAAACCGTAGTAGTGGATAATCACCTTCGGGGGGATGAATGACTTCTTGGGTCTTTTTCCATAGTTGTTTGTCCCAAGCAGGGAAAAAAGTGTCGCTTTGATAAACGCTTTCTATATGGGTAATCCACATGCCGTCTAATAAATGATTTTTTAGAAAGTATTCAAAGATGCTACGTCCTCCAATGATGAAGATGTTTTCTTTTTGGTGGTTTTTTGCATAGTGTTCAGCAAAAGCTAAAGCGCTCTCAATCGTTTGACAAATGACTAATTGTTTGTTTTGTTTAGGTTGAAGGCTTTTAGAGACAACTACATGGTAGCGTTCAGGGAGCAACTTCGGTAAGCTTTCAAAGGTTTTTCTACCCATGAGGATAGGATGTTGCCATGTGAGTTGTTTAAAAAACTTTAAGTCTGCGGGGATGTGCCATGGAAGTTTGCCTTTATAGCCAATACCTCCTTTTTGGTCCATGGCGGCAACTAAAATCCGTTTCATACGGCTACAGGTGCTTTAATAGCAGGATGGGGAACATACCCCTCTAAACGAATGTGCTCAAACTGAAAATCGTCTATGGATTTTACTTGAGGGTCTAAGTGCAAGACAGGCAAAGGACGAGGAGTTCGTTGTAATTGTAATCGGGCTTGCTCAACATGGTTTTTATATAAATGTAAATCACCGAAGCTGATAATCAATTCGTTGACTTCTAAATCACACACATGAGCAACCATGTGGGTTAATAAAGCATAAGAGGCGATGTTAAAGGGTACGCCGATAAAAATGTCGGCGCTGCGTTGGTATAGATGCAGAGACAATCCTTTTTTGCTTACATAGAATTGAAATAAAACGTGGCAGGGGGGTAGTGCCATTGCGGGTAGGTCTGCAACATTCCATGCGCTAACAACAAGCCGCCGTGAATACGGGTCTTTCTTTATAGTTTCAATCACTTGCTTAAGTTGGTCTATGGGTTTCCCATCGTAGCCTTTCCATCGTCGCCATTGTACGCCGTAAATAGGTCCGAAAGTGCCATCGGGTTTTAGCCATGGGTCCCAAAAATGAACGTTATGCTCATGAAGGAATTTAGGATGGTCTTCGCCACGTAAAAACCACAATAGTTCATAAACAATAGAACGGAAATAAACTTTTTTCGTTGTTAACAAGGGAAAGCCCTCTTTGAGGCAATGGCGAAATTGTTCGCCGAATAAACTATAAGTACCTACACCCGTTCTGTCTTGACGCTCTTCACCTTGCTCTAAGACTTTTTTTAGTAGTTTCAGATAGGCGTGCACAGCACAAAGATAAATAAGAGTTTATATCTTTGCCCAGTGGCGTTGAAAAAGCTTCCACTACATTCCGCACATGTTGCCTTAAAGGCTCAGTTTACGCCTTTTGCGGGGTTTGAGATGCCCTTGCGTTACATTGGGGAAAAGACAGAGCACATCGGTTGCCGAACTCAAGTCGCTTTGTTTGACGTCTCCCACATGGCACAATTCCTGTTTGAAGGAACCAAAGCAGCAAACCTCATTCAATTCCTTTCATGCAATGACATCACATTGTTAAAACCCGGCAAGGCGCAATATAATTGCTTACTCACACCTTTTGCTACTATTGTAGACGACTTTATTCTTTACCAATTGGATGAGCATAAATATCTTGGTGTGTTTAACGCGGCAAATCATGAAAAAGATTGGTATTATATTCAGCACTACAATCAGGAAAAAGCTGTGATTAAAGATGTTTCTGAAGATTTTGTTTTATTAGCGTTATCAGGTCCTGCGGCACCGAATTTAATGAAGGAGTTAACCGATGAATCGGTAGCGGAGATGCCTTATTACGCGATTAGAACAGATGTTTCTTTAGCGGGCGTAAAGGTGTGGGTTGCTTCAACAGGCTATACAGGAGAACGCACATACGAGATTTTTGTTTCCCCTGAACATGCTCAAAAGGTTTGGGAAGTGCTTATGGACGAAGGACAAACCTATAGTATTGATGCTGCAGGCTTAGCTGCCAGAGATACTCTACGTATTGAAATGGGTTATCCGCTTTATGGCAATGACATCAGTGAAGCCACAACCCCCTTAGAAAGTAATTTAACATGGTTAGTCAAGTGGGAAAAAGACTTTATAGGGAAACCTTTTTTGCAAAAGCAAAAAGCGCAAGGGGTGCCTAAGGTTTTTGTCGGTATTAACACCTTAGAGCGAGGAATTCCCAGAAAAGATATGCTCATTCTTAACGAAAAAGACGAAATAATCGGTGTTATCACTTCGGGAACGTTTAGTCCAATATTGAACAACGGTATTGGTTTAGGTTACGTGCTTCCTGAATATGCAAAAGAAAAAACGGTGGTTTATGTTCAAATGCGCAATAGAAAAGTAAAATCGGAAGTTGTAAAACCACCTTTTGTAAAAAATACTTCTTTACTACGATGGCGGATGCAAAGAAAAAAATCCGCGTAGCGCTATCTCCTGCGCTAATTAAAAAAGAAGACTTAAAAGAAAGCATCGTAGTCGTTATAGATATTCTTCGTGCCACGACCTCTATGTGCGTTGCTTTTGACTTTGGTGTAGAAAGCATTATTCCTGCACAAACCTTAAAGGAGTGTTATGCTTACAAAGAAAAAGGGTATTTGGTTGCAGCCGAGCGTAATGCCGTTCCTGTAGAAGGATTTGATTTTGGAAATTCTCCTTTCGCCTTCATGACGCCCTTACTAAAAGGAAAAACCTTAGTAATGTCTACAACCAATGGCACAAGAGCCATTTACGCATCCAAAGGCGCTATAGAAATCCTTATTGGTGCTTTTGCAAATCAATCTTTGCTAATAGATTATCTTCGTTTTCGGAATGAAAATATTATTTTAGTCTGTTCAGGGTGGAAATATGAAATCAATATTGAAGACACCATTTTTGCTGGTGCTGTAGTTTATGACTTACAACCCTATTTTCAATTAGGAAACGATGCTGCCATGATTGCAATGGCACTTTACAAAGAAGCCGATGTTAGAAAATCCTATTTTTTACGCAACTCAGTCCATTTCCACCGTCTTATTGAACGGGATTTACAACCTGATGTGAAATATTGTTTGAGAAGGGACACGCATCCTGTTCTGCCTTATTTAAAAGACGACAGATTGGTTCTAAAATCCTACGAACCCCAATATTTATGTTTGAATAAATTGCTTTATTGACCTTGGGATTTATTCGTTTAAACGAACAGGGATTAAAGGTTTTTTATCAGGGGAATCCTTGGTTATATTGGGGCAGTGTAGCGGAGGCGGAAGCGGAAGAAGGCGCGCTTGTAAGGATTTTAGACCCTAAAGACAAGTTAATCGGTTGGGCACTTTATCAAGGCGAATCAAGCGGCTTAAGTGCCGTGGTGCTTAGTAAAGAACCTGCTTCACCCAATGAAAACGAATGGAGAACACGTTTACAAATATGCTGGGAATATCGTCAACAACTACCTATAACACAATGGACAAACGCTTATAGAGTGGTTTTTGCTGAAGCCGATAACCTCCCAGGACTCATTATAGACCACTATAACGACACTGCCGTCGTACAATTCCACCTGAAAGGCTTACAAAACCTCCTTTTATCACCTCTAACCTCTTTTTTAAAAGAAAAAGGTATTAAAAACCTTATCTGGAAACAAGAAACCACAACCGAAATTCTTTTTGGAAAACTGCAAAATCCTACTTTTTATGAAAAAGACCTTTCTTTCGTGGCAGACATTCAACAAGGACAAAAAACGGGATTTTATTTAGACCAGCGCTATAATCGTTTATTACTTCGTTCATGGGTAAAAGATAAAGTTGTCTTAAATCTATTTAGTTATACAGGGGCTTTTTCTTTGCATGCATTAAAAGCAGGAGCGAAGAAAGTAATTTCTGTAGACAGCTCCCAACGAGCTCTGACGCTCTTAGAAGAGCAGTTAAAAATCAATCATTTAGATAAGAGTCGTCATGAATCGGTTCAAAGCAAAGTTTTTCCTTTTTTACAAAGTTGTGATGAGACTTTTGATGTGATTATTGTGGACCCACCTGCTTTCACAAAGCATCGTAGTACTGTGCCGCAAGCACAACATGCTTATAAAAAACTTAATCGTTTAGCGCTGGAGCGTTTGAAAAAGGGAGGGATTATGATGACCTTTTCTTGTTCTCGTCCAATCACTTTAGAAATCTTTCAACAGCTCTTAAAAGAGGCTTCACGGCAAGGAAGGCACAGTATTCAAATATTACAGTGGTTACAGCAGGATGTAGACCATCCGATTGTTTTCAATTTCCCGCCTTCTTTTTACTTAAAGGGGGCTTTGTTAAGAAAGGTTTGAGAACTCAAAAGAAAAGAACTTTATTTGTGAAACGATGGGGCGTCTTTTACTTTTTTTAGTGGCGACTGTGGCTGTTGCGCAAGTTATCCCTCCCAACGGACCACATCTATGGAAGCTACGCCGTTACGCCATCACGCAAGCAACCATCATCGTTAAAGCAGGCGATACGTTAAGAAACGCAACTTTACTAATAGAAGAGGATAAAATCGCAGCAGTCGGTAACAACTTCCCCATCCCTAAGGGTTTTGTCCAAATTCCTTGTCAGCGCTGCTGGATTTATCCTGCTTTTATAGATTTGTTTTCTAATTACGGTGTTCACTTACCTAAGCGAAAGAAAAAACAAGGTCCTGTGCTTTATCCTGTGGAGAATCAGACTTTAGAAGTTAATGAGGCGATTCGTGCGCATATCCATCCTTTAGACTATTGGAAACCTGATACACAAAAGGCAAAGGTATATCGTTCTGCCGGGTTTGCTTTGACATTGATACAAAATCCAGATGGGATTGCTCGGGGGTGGTGTGCTTTAGTGCAAACAGGCATAGATTATGCACCTCGTTTAGTTGCCTATCCTAAAATAGCCGCCGCTTTTTCTTGGAACAAAGGTTCGTCCCGACAAGATTACCCTACGAGCCTAATGGGAGCCATCGCCTTGTTACGACAAAGCCTTTATGATGCGCAATGGCTACAACAACAAAACACTCCCCCTTATATCGCCGCCTTAGACCACTTAGCACAACAAACCCAATACCCCTGGATTTTTGAAGTGAAAAAAGTGCATGAAATCCGAGCCGTATTACGACTACAAAAAGAATTTCAATTAAATATCCTTATCAAAGATGCAGGCGATGCTTATCAATGGATTCACGAATGGAAAAAATATAAAGATAATCTTCGGCTGATTATTCCTTTAAACTTTCCTCCTCCTTATGAAGAAAGTCTTGACCCTTTAGAGTCGCAGCAATTAACGTGGCAGGTGTTAAAGCACTGGCAGATGGCACCTGCAAACGCCGCTTTGCTCTATCAAAATCATATCCCTTTCGCTATCACCATGCATGGCAGTAAAGATGCCAACACCTTTTGGAAACACTTGCGGAAAGCCATCCATTATGGATTACCTGCAGAAGAAGCACTAAATGCTTTAACAATAATTCCAGCAAAATGGCTTCATATAGACCACCTGTACGGCACTTTAGAAAAAGGAAAGAAAGCAAACTTCATTATCGCCTCGGATGAACTATTTCATAGCAACTGCGCAACCGTGCTACAACTATGGATAGATGGAAAACCTTATTTCCAACAAACTCCTGCTTTCCCTGTAAAAGGAGTTTACAGACTTCAAATAGACACCTTAACGCTCACAATGAAAGTTCAAAGGAAAGAAGGGAAGTTGCAGGTTCAATGGCAGTGGCAAGCTGATTCTGTGGTGAAGGTAAAAACAAGTTATTACGGGAATCGTATCACGATGGCATGGAAGACGATTCAATTATCGGGTTTTTGGGAAGCAGGACGATGGAAAGGGAAAGGCACATGGCAGGGAAGAACCATCACTTGGCAAGCAACGTTTCTTACAGATACGCTTTTTTGTCCTTCAGACACGAGTAAAGTGCCCACTTTTACAGCCTCGGATGTTCCGCGGCCTTTCCAAGCATGGGGGTGGTACACTTTACCACAGCGAAAGACCTACCTTATCCGCAACGCTACTTTGTGGACCTGTGAAAAAGAAGGGATTTTAAAAGGCTATGATTTATTACTTAAAGACGGTGTGATTGCTGCCATAGGAAAATCGCTAAAACCACCTAAGGATGCTGTTATTATTGATGCTGAAGGAAAGCATGTAACCCCAGGCATTATTGATGAGCATAGTCATATTGCTATTTTGGGGGGTGTGAATGAATCAGGTTGGGCGATTTCCAGCGAAGTAAGGATTGCCGATGTGATTCGTCCCGAAGACATCAATATCTTTCGGCAATTAGCAGGAGGCGTTACCATGGCGCATTTACTCCATGGCTCTGCAAACCCTATTGGTGGACAAACCGCACTTATTAAAATGCGATGGGGCTACTATCCCGATAGTTTACTTTATGAACACGCCACACCCTTTATTAAATTCGCTTTAGGAGAGAATGTAAAACAATCCAATTGGGGGGACCGCTATAAAATCCGTTATCCTCAAACTCGTATGGGTGTGGAGCAAATCATTGCAGATGCTTTCACGCAGGCAATCGCTTATAAAAAACGTTCGCCTTCCAGAAAAGTACTACGATGGGAAACCTTAAAAGAAATCTTAGAAGGAAAGCGACAAATCACTTGTCACTCTTATGTACAATCAGAAATTACCATGTTAATTCGTTTAGCACAACGTTTCGGAATAAAAGTCAATACTTTTACCCATGGCTTAGAAGCATACAAGGTTGCGGACAAGTTAAAGGAAGTGGGTTCTGGGGTTTCTACGTTTTCAGATTGGTGGGCATACAAGTATGAGGTGATAGAGGCGACGCCTTACAATGCTGCGTTGTGCGTGAAAGTGGGTTTAACGACAGCTATTAACTCGGATGATGCAGAAATGGGGCGGCGACTCAATCAAGAAGCAGCAAAAACCGTTTTGTATGGTGGGCTAAGCAAAGAAGAAGCATTGAAAACCGTAACGCTTTATCCTGCCAAACTATTGCATGTAGATAAGTATGTAGGGAGTTTGAAAGTAGGGAAGAGTGCGGATGTGGTGCTGTGGAGTGGTTCGCCTTTGTCTTCTACGAGTGTTGTGGAGAAGACTTTTGTAGATGGCATTTTATATTACGATAAATCAACCTTACAGCAGCGTTATGAACGGTTTTATAAGGAGCGTTTGGCGTTATTGCGGGCGATGCGTGAAGCGATTTTGCGAGGTGAAAAACCTAAGCGTCTGGGCGTACCTGAGCAAAAGCCTACTTATCGTTGCCACCCTTAAAGCCCAACGTCCCGAACCCGCACAACCCATCAAAAAGCCTATAGTGCTATGGAACGCTACTATACACACTGCAGAAGCACCTGCTATCCCTAATGCCGCACTCAAGATAGAACACCAACATATCGCTTTCATCAAACCTATTAAAGACATTCAACCTCAAGATACGCAAAATGTTAAAATCATAGATGTAAGTGGTAAGCATATTTATCCCGGAATTATTGCGATGAATACTATTTTAGGTCTTCGGGAGATTGATTTAGTTCGTGCAACGCATGATTTTCAAGAAACGGGGATGTGGACGCCAAACGTTCGGGCGTTAATCGCTTTTAATACAGACTCTAAGGTTATTCCTACAGTGCGTTTTAATGGAATTTTGCTTGCAGAGGTTGCCCCAAGAGGAAAGTTATTAGCAGGGAAAAGTGCTGTGGTACAATTAGATGCATGGAATTGGGAAGATGCTGCTGTTGTTCCCGAAGCAGGACTTCATCTTTATTGGTCCCCATCTTATAAACGACGAGGTTGGTGGGCAGACCCTAAAAGTAGTCAGTTTAATAAAGAGTATGAGAAAACCATAGTGCAGTTAACGCAGTTTTTCCAAGAGGCACAGCAATATTGTCGTCAACCCTCTGAGACGCATCCTAATCTTGCTTATCAGTCATTGTGTCCTGTTTTTGAAAAACGTCAAAAACTTTTTATTCATGCTTTGAGTGCAAGAGATATTTTAGAAGCGCTTCATTGGGCGGAGCAGTGGGATGTTGCGGTTGTGTTGGTTGCGGGTGCTGCGGTTGCAACCCCCGAGGTTTTAGAAGCAATAAAGCAGCAGCAAGTTGCGGTTGTTTACACCGATGTTCATCATTTGCCGTTGTTGCCTTCAGATTCTCCTTTTGCGCCCTCAGCGGTTCCCGCTTTATTAAAAAAAGAAGGGATTTTATTTGCTTTGAGTCTGGGGAACTCCTGGGAAGTTCGTAATTTACCATTTGCAGCAGGCACAGCACAAGCATGGGGACTGGATTCGCTCACAGCATTACAAAGTATTACTTTGAACCCAGCGAAAATCTTGGATATAGACCATCTTTATGGCAGTTTAGCCCCAGGTAAGCGGGCAACCTTAATTGTTTCGGAAGGCTCTATTATGGACATGGCAACAGCAAAAATCACTATGGCATTTATAGATGGACGCCCTATCTCTTTGGAAAGTCATCAAAAAACGCTTTATGAACGCTATTTGAAAAAGTATCAAAGCCAAGGGTTATTGCAGCATTAGAGTTATTTTCGGGCAGTTAATTTCTTTTGTTGTTCTAACTGGGCTTTGAGTTGTTGGTTTTCTTGTTTTAGTGTTTCAACTTCTTTTTCAAGGGTTTCTACTCGTTGATTGAGGGTTTGCACTAATTGATAGAGTTCTTTGATGCCGGCGATAGCTACGGGGGTTAGTTTGCCGTAGTCTATACCCATAGGGTTGGTTTTGGGGTCGCCGTTGGGGTCTCCTGAGACAGCATAAGGATAAATTGGTTGGAGTTCTTGTGCGATAAATCCTACATCTTTCTTTCCTGGGGCGCTTTTCCATTCAAACATTCGTGGACGCATTTGTAGAATCAATCCGAGAGCACCGACAAAGTCTTCTATGTTGGTTTTAAGACGGGCATCGGAGGTGTTTTGGTATTGTACGCCACTACCTGCCAATCCTATAATTCTCCCACTTACCCCATTGTTATCCACGAAGGTAATGAATTCGTTATTGGTATTTGCATCTAAAGCATCTATACTGATTTTCAATCCATCGGCATTGTTATTATTGGCGCTGTTGCGGATATGGGCAACGTGATTGGTTCCTTGCATATCTTCAACATGGAGCTTAAACATAGGGTTAGGAATTCCTATTCCTACGTTACCGCTGAAGTAGTTGTATTGTTCTCCATTAACGTGGACTCCATAACGTGTACCGCTATTGAGCGCCATATTGATATTGAGTCCATAGGCGGTACCGGTGAACGTACCACCACCTAAGGGAGGGGGTACAGAGACGTAAATACCATAGTGGTTTGCTGAAGAAGCAGGAGCCTGTGCATCCAAGAAAATGCCATAATGTTGAGCGCCTGTACCATGGCTAGAAAGATAGAGGTAAAGGACATATTTGTCATTACTACCTCCATAATAGTTATTCACTTGCACTGCTGCGTTAGTTGTCATATCGCCTACGGGAACCCAGACTTGCAATTGTCGTGAATTGTTTCCTGGGATACCGATTCCTACATGTCCTTCTACGTTTAATCCGTTGGGTTGAGGGGTTTTTGTAGCGTCGGCTGCCCAATTACTACCGATGATTGCACCGCCATTTACGGCGAATTTCGCTTGAGGTGGAGCACCAGGAGTAAAGTTTCCGATACCTACATTTCCATTGTCGTGGATATAAAGTCTCGGTACCAATCCTCCTAAAGGGTCAAATCCTAACATTTGCATGATGACAGGGGCGTTTGATGCGGAAAATGCGCCATTAGCAAGCACTTCCCAGCGTGCTGCGGATATTTTAGACCCTGCCGCATCGTAACCTATGAATTCTATTCTACCTAAGTTATCACCTGCTGCGGTTTGCCCTGGAGATGCTGCAGTCCCACGTCCCGAGTGCATTTCTATAGCATTTCCTGCACCTGCACCATCATATGTCATTAAACGCAATAAGGTACTAGTGGCTATATTATCAGAAACCACTTTGATTTCTGGCATCACTCCAT
>WFXK01000296.1 GCA_015490695.1 Bacteroidota bacterium
TAAATAAACAAAGTAGTTAAAAATTTTCAATGTTTCTTTCAAAAAATTTAATCTTCATCCATAGTAAAACCTATTCCCATGCTAATCGTTTGCATAAGGGGTGATGTAGGGAATCTAAAGAAAGGTTGTAGGTCTAAATGCGTGTATAGGGTTAATTGTCCCCAGATGATGCGGAAAGTAGCGCCATAGCGCAGTAAATTCAATCCGAAATCACCTGGAACTTTACTTTTTTTATCGTTTACAAACTTCCATTTTCTACGGCTATTGAGCACATAACCCACATAGCCTCCTAATCCAATACGGAATTCTTTTGCTAATCGCAGGCGAAGTTCTAAAGGAAGCATTATGGTAGTTGTTGCCAATTTATTTTTTTTCACTTCTGCAGGCAGGGGAAGTACTAAGATACTATCTTGTTGTTGTTCCCAGTAGCTTTTAGCAAAGTGGAAGTTATTGAGGTCTAAGGCGATGCCGCTATACCATTGCAACCATCGGGTGAGATTCCATTGTACAGGTACAAAAGTAAGTCGTACGTGAACCGATTTAGCTCTTAAAAAGCCCATGGTATCGTAAGCCGAGGGCATAGCAAAGTTTTGTTCTGTCCACCAAGCATTCCAACCAAAATCCATATTGAATAGTCCAACATCCCAACGGTCAAAATCCTCTTCTTCCTCTTCCTCCTCCTCCTCTTCTCGGATAACAATAACTTTCCCTTCTTTATCATCTGTTTTTATAAGAATCTCTTTTTCGCCTAATTCTAATTCTATGTTTCTCTCTTCTTTTTCTTTTGCTTCCCCATTTTCTTTCAAAGGTTTTTCTTCTATTTTCCAATGAATGCCCTCGGGAGTGATGTTGAAATAAAACGTTTTTATACTATCCAAATGTTTTTCTAAGGACTTTTCTACAGAATCATAATACATTTGAAAGCGCCAAACCCATGCTTTGTAGGAAGAGTCGCCTATGGTCCAAGGCTCTTTAAAATTGTCCCACTGGAATTTCCAAAAACCTTTACTCCAAAGCGAGTCGGTAAATAAGGAGTCATAGTCTTCTTTCCAATGGAGTTTAAAGGTTTGTTTTTGGCTATCTAAGTACAGGACAGTGTCGCCATTGATGATAATAAGCATTTTTTGTGGCTGTTGTTGCGCCCAAAGTGCCATTGCACACACCCAAAATGCAATGATTCGCTTCATTGCCTTTATGGATTAACTTGATAATACGCTAAACGCAATTGAGAAGAAGGCTGAAGGACTATTTTCTTCTTTCTCTCAGACCATAATACAAAGAAATAAGCACGTTTAACAGGTGTTGGTAAAACAATCTCAGGACGAGGATACGTTACCGCCCTACCCCACTCCAACGCTTCCAAATGCAAAGTAGGTAATTTACTAAGCACAATGAGCGTTCCCTTGTCTATCTCTACTTTCTTAGGTATTTTAAAGGTTTTGAACTTCTTTTTTACTTCAACCTTTCTTGATGCTCTGATTTTTGTTGTTTTTTGAATAGGTATTTTTGAAAGTAGTTTCTCTTCACACTCTGGAATAACGATTTCAAAAGTAGGGGATGGCATTACAACGATAGTAGGGTGTTCATTGGTGTGGTTATGCTTCCACCATAGGGTTATAGAGAGCAACAGGGTTATGATTGCGGCTGCGCTGAGATACAGCCACCTTTTTCGTTTTTGTCGTCGTTCTATACTTTTTTCAATCCGCTGCCATAGGGTTGGAGGGGGTGTTACAGAAAAGTTTTGTAGTTCTCTAAATCGTTGCATGGTGTTTATGGAGAAATTTTTTTAATTGTTTTTGGAGTTGTTTACGGGCACGATGGTATTGGGAACGGACACTGCTTTCAGAAATCCCTAACATTTGTGCGATGGCAGCGTAGTCGTATCCTTCAATAGCACGGAGATTAAACACGGTACGAAAACCATCAGGTAAAGCTTTTACCCATTCATATAAGGTCTCTAAAGGCACTAAAGACCATGATTCATCTTCCATTTCTATCTCGGTGTTTTCTTCTAAAGGTGTTGTTTCCCAGCGAATCTTTTGTTTTAAGTAGTTAATTAAAAAGTTCACACAGCAGCGATAGAGCCATGATTGGAAACTGCCTTTGCCTTTATAGAGGTGTAGGCGTTCTATGATATAGAGGAAGAAGTCATGGAAGGCGTCTTGGGCGCTTGCTTCCTCCCCGCAGTATCTTAAACAAATACCATACAACATAGGTCCGAAAGTTTGATAAAAATAAGAGAGGGCTTCAGAGTCTTTAGATTGACACGCCTTTAAAAGTGTTGATTCCATCCTTGTCCCTTTTAAAGACAACAGCCTTCCTCTTTTTGTTGCACACTCGCTATGCTCGCTGCAAAACTTCTTTCGCCGAAGTGGGACTCAACTATTTTAATCTATCTCAATAGTGGAACGTTAATTGATAAACATCACTTAATTTTTTAGAAATGTATTGCAGGAAGTAGCGTACATTGAGTGGTTCACCGCAGATTTTCACACATAACTCTTCTGGTGTGTATAGCGCACCATAGCGGTACACGTTCTCTTTGAGCCACTGATGAATAGGCGCAAAATTCCCTTCTCGTATATAGTCGTCTAAATCCCCAAGTTCTAAACTTGCATAATGCAAAAATTGTGCCGCGTAGAAGCTACCTAAGGAATAAGTTGGAAAGTAGCCAATGGTTCCATGAGACCAATGGATGTCCTGTAAAACGCCTTGAGAATCTGAGGGTACATCTAAACCTAAGTATTCTTTTACTTTAGCATTCCATGCTTCAGGTAGTTCTTTAACTTTTAATTCGCCTTCTATCAATGCCCGTTCTAATTCATAGCGGAGAATAATATGGAAATGATAGGTTAATTCATCGGATGAGATACGGATAAGATTAGGGATTACTTTATTGACAGCCCTATACATTTGTTCTGGGGTTATATCGTTGAGCACTTCAGGGAAGTAGGAGTGTAGAATTGGAAAATAGAATTCCCAGAAGGCTTTAGAGCGGGCAATATTGTTTTCCCATAAACGGGATTGTGATTCATGAATACCTAAGGAGCAGGGTTCTGCAATAGGTAAACCAAAATGTTCTCTATTTAATCCTTGTTCATACAAAGCATGTCCTACTTCATGCACTGTAGAAAAGACTGACATAGTAATATCTTCTTCGTTAATGCGGGTAGTGATTCGTACATCTTCAGGGGCTATTCCCATCGTAAAGGGGTGAACCGAAGTATCTATTCTCCCTTGTTCTAAGTCAAATTGTAAGTTTTTTGCCAAGTGAGTACAAAAGAGCATTTGTTTTTGTTTATCGTAATAGCGATAGAGGAAGCTATCATCTATTTGTTCACTTTGTTGGATAGCTTCAAATAGGCTTTTGATTTCTATTTTCAGTTCAGCGAACAATTTATCTAATTGACGGCTACGGGCATCGGGTTCAAATAGGTCTAATAAAGCGTCGTAGGGGGTATCTTCATAGCCATAGATTTCTGCTTTTTCTCTATTGAGTTCTACAATTTTTTCTAAATAGGGGGCAAATAAAGGGAAGTTATTTTCTTTTTTTGCTTTTTCCCATGCACATTGCGCTTCGGTAGTGGTACGAGCGAAGGTAACAACAAAAGATTCTGGAAGTTTGACTTGTTTACTAAGGGCACGATAGAGCATTCGGATGTTACGATTTTTTATTTCGTCGCCTAAATCTTTATCTATGAGTTGTTCCACTTTAGGGTAGAGTTCTTCTACGTTGATTTTATGGATGAGAGCAGACAGCGTGGCGACTTGTTTTGCTCTTCTTTGAACACTTCCTTTAGGCATATAGGTTTCTTGGTCCCAAGCTAATAGCCCTAAAGAAGCGCCCAAGTAGCGTACTTGTTGAGCGCTTTTTACTACCTCCTCGTACAAACGCACTACTTCCGACCGCATACGTGAGGCAAAGTTCGGAAAAATTCTTTATTCATTCCAATAAAGAACTGCTTTCAAACAAAAAATCTTATTTCTTAATAAAAGGTTTTAATGCTTCAGGTATGGTACCTTTAGCGATTTCTACTGTAGTATCCATTCCTCCACGGGTGTTATACCGCATGGAAACGTATAAATATTCTGGTTTTAACAATCGCCATAGATGTTCAAAAATCACATCGGTTACGGGCTCTTGGAAGATTTCTTCATTTCTAAAGGAAAATAAATAATATTTTAACGATTTTAATTCTACACAGCGGTTGCTGGGAATATAGCGGATGATTAAATG
Organism: Bacteroidota bacterium; assembly: GCA_015490695.1. GTDB lineage: Bacteria > Bacteroidota > Bacteroidia > SpSt-205 > S141-50 > S141-50. Next base: position 4,238 of record WFXK01000296.1, read on the forward strand.
ACCAATATCAGGTAAGCCTGTACCTGGACAAACGGCACTAAATTCTTTGGTTTCTATAGTGATGATTTGTTTATGGGTTGGATGAAAAGTAAAGGTTTTTAAGATTTTAAATTTTGCTTCTAAGTCTATTTCGTGTCGTGTATCGGCGATACGGATAGGCATCTTTTTGAAAAGGAAATAAGAAGGGGGAGTTTTAAAACTCCCCCTTTTATTTTATTGTTCAAATACGATGAATTTACCACTATAGGTGTGTTCTGGTGTTTGTATACGGTAGTAATAGAGCCCTGCGGGGAAGGAACTGAGGTCTAAGCGGTAAAGTTGTTCACCTTGCGGTTGTTGTAGTTGTTCTTGGAACACTTTTTTGCCTTGTTGGTCAAAGATAGTGATAGTAACTTTTCCTGCTTTATTAAGGACGTAGTATAAATTGGTATAATGAGTAGCAGGATTAGGATAGAGCTTATAAGTATTTTTCAGTGTAATAGGTTTTGTAGTGCTGACCAAGGTATCTATTTTCATAATTGCGCCAATGGCGAAGTCTTCCATACCTGAGGCGCGATAGGGTGCCCATACGCCTGCAATGATTTCATAGGTATTTCGTGAGAAAGGAGGTCTACCATCAGTAGTTATTCCTCCTACTTTCGTTGGATCTGCTGCAATTACGCTAATATAAATTCCTTCACCTGGACTGGCTAAAAGCGCTTTGTTGTTTACAGGTACAACCCGTCTACAAATGTAAGTTGAATCACCGCCTTGATTCAAGAAAGAAAACAAAACAGTTACATTACTTAGCAAGTCCGGTGCTGCTAATACAATAGAGTCTATTAACGTTCCTTGCCCTGGAGGACCATCATCCTTATAAATTTTTATTATCAAATCTGAACGATTATTAACATTACCTACAGTATAATAAGTCAAAATCACAGAATCCAATCGCACTCTATAAACAGGAGGTTGAATATAAACCCCTGCATTGAGTCCCATAAAACCATCATTCTCATTTTGGATATCGAAATTTCCATTATCAAAAGTAAGTACCATAGTAGAATCAGAACGTAATGGTACGACCACCACCTCATTTTCTATTCTATTATTAGTAGTTGTTAATTCACCTTGAGTGGTTAATTGAGTAACACTTTGACGCAACCTATAAAAACCTGGACTGCTAACGCCGAAGTAATCTGTAACGATTACCGTCGTATCTTGTTGAGACTTCAATCCTCTTAGGACATAGCTACGAACGCTTCCAGAAACCGTAGCATTATTAGGCCGCAGTAATCGTATTTGCACTTCTATACTATCGTCTGGGGGCATATCAATATTTCCCATGTTAGCAGTATTAACCTTCACCTCTTTCTTTTGATTAACTAATACAAACAATCCTCTTCCTAAGGAATCATAATTCCAGTTTGCAACATAGTCTACAAAAGTATAGGAAACAGTGTCGGTTCTAAAGACTTTAATAGTATAGTTGGGGGGAGGATAGCCTGGGGTATTATTGAAATCTAAACCTACTGTACCGCTAATATCTTCCATTCCCATTGAGATGAAGTTTGTACCATTATAGGCGGCATCTACACAACATTGGACTTGTTGGTAGTTAATCGTGATAGTAGAGTCTGCTCTATTAAGGATGATTTGGAAGGTACTTCTACCTGCGCTGTATCCTACGGCATTGTTATTCCAGAAGGGAACGTTGATGAAGCTAACGATGAAGGTATCGCCACGGGTTTCGTAATATACTTCGGCACCAGCAATAGGGTCACCATTATTATCTGTAAAGGTTAAATCGCTTAATAGGGGAGCAATAAGGTTATTTCTGCCACCGTCCCCACTAAAGGGGAAATCATTAAAACCGTTTGCTCCGCTTGCAATCATGGGATTGACTCCTTGGGCGACAAAAGTAATGTAGCCATTAGACCCAATATAGATTCTATCATAGGTCCCCCAATAGTAAGGAAAATCAAACCCGATAGGGATAGGACCTACGAAATTGTCATCGGCTAATCCTGTTACTTTGGTACCTGTTGCTGTGATGTCTATCCATTGGTAAGACACTCCACCTCCAACGCTATCGCTGGAAATCCAGTAATAACCGCCTTTGTCCGGTCCGCCGCCAACCTGGGCTTGTAAAGACACAACGGTTACACAACTCAGCACTAAAGGTAAAATATAACGCATACGCCTCTAAATTTGATTTGGGCAAATTTAGAGAAAAAATCCAATTTCAAATACCCCGTTCGTCCTGCTAGCTTACCTATTCAATGCTATAAACACGCACACCATTTACATAAGTAGCTATCACTTTAGCATTTCTAACAGCTTCCTTAGGGGCTTTAAGCAAATCAACCGAGAGCACTGTAAAATCGGCATAATTTCCAACAGCAATACGTCCTTTTTTATGCTCTTCTTTTTGTGCTTTTGCACTCCAGAGGGTCATACCTAAAAGGGCTTGGTGAGGAGTTAAACGCTCTTCATAGAAAAAGGGTTCATCTTCTATGGTTTCATAATCAGAGCGGAAAACGGCAGCAAAAAAATTTCTTAAAGGGCTGGGAGGCTCTACGGGAAAGTCCGTTCCTAAAGCTAAATAAGGACTCCATTGTAAAAGTGTACGATAGGCATAGGCGTTCTTTAGTCGCTGTGTACCTAAACGTTTTTGAGCCCAGCGTCTATCCGAAATCGCATGACAGGGCTGAACGGAAGCAATCACGTTATATTTTTTAAATAAAGGTAAACATTCAGGGGCGAGTACTTGAGCATGTTCTATGCGCCAACGAGCATCGTTATACTCAGGCAATACTTTTGCATAACAACGCAAAACGAAACAAAGCGCTGCGTCTCCAATAGCATGCGTATTGGCTTGAAAGCCTATTTGATAACAGCGTTTTAATTGCGCTAGGAACGTAGCGCTATCTAACAAAGCTAATCCACGATGGTGGGGCTCATCGCTATATGGTTCTTTTAACCATGCTCCACGCGACCCCAACGCCCCATCCGCATAAAACTTAAAAGAACAAACATGTAAATAAGGCTTGGTAATCGGACCATGTTGTTCAAAATAACGAAAGTTTTCTTCTGTAGGATTTGCCATAGCGTAAATCCTTAATCGTAGTTTTCCCTGTCGCTGTAAAGAATCTATTAAAAGAATGGTTGCTAAATCCAATCCTGCATCGCATACTGTGGTGAGTCCTTCTGCAAAGAGGCTATCTTGTGCTTCTATGAGCGCTTGCGCAAGTTCTTCTTTGGTTGGAGGGGGGATGTGTTTTCTTACCAGTTCTATTGCGTTATCTATGAGCACGCCTGTTAAAGCGCCTTGGGCATCTTTTATCAATCGCCCTCCTTGAATCGTGGTTTCAGAAGTAATACCTGCTGTACGCAAAGCTTTACTATTTACCCATGCGGCATGTCCATCTACCCGGACTAAAAACACAGGGATGTTTGGAAAGAGGCTATCTAAGGTTTTCCTATGGGGCAATTTAGGGGGATTCCATAATGTATGGTCCCATCCTCTGCCTATAATCCACTTTGCTTTAGGATGTTTTTTATGCCATTCTTTTAATCGTTCTAAAACTGCCGCTATGGAGCGACACCCATAAAGCGAAACTTCTCTCAGTTGCAAAGCGAAACCAACAAAATGGGCATGAGCATCTATAAATCCTGGATAGACATGGGCTCCTTTAAGGTCGTGAATTTCTTTAGCACGATAACGATTAAAAACAGCGTCTTTACTTCCCACGGCAACGATAACGCCTTGGTCTACAGCAACGGCTTGCGCCAAGGGATTTAGTGAATCTAAGGTGTGAAAATAGCCGTTGTATAAAATAAGGTCTACCTCCTTCTTAGAAGGAGTACAGCCAAGGAGCAGCATAAGAAAGAAAAGCATCATTTAAGAAGTTGCGGCTTTCTCTTCGGCTTTTTCTTCTTCAACAGGTTCAATAGGGAGGCGTACGATGAAGGTGGTTCGTCCTGGCTCGCTA
>WFXK01000297.1 GCA_015490695.1 Bacteroidota bacterium
CGTTATGATATTCCCCTTTTTTGTCTGAGTTTTTATGAAGGTTTTCATTGAAAACTGTGCGGAGCTGTTCTAACTATACTTTCTTAACATAACTTTTGTAGACTTTTATAGAGAACCCCTGTGAGCATAATGATGGTTACCCATCCTAGCCACTGAGGGTGGCGTTTTGGATCAAAGAAGGCAATAGTTGAGGCTCAAAGAAGAGGGAAGGAATAACAATTCAGAGCAGAAATCTTAAAAAGAAAAGAAAGAAGGAGATTTTAAGCGAATTGTTTTCAGAATTGAGATCTTTAGGGAAGTGGTTTCAAAAATATATAGTAATGAAGAAAGACTTGAAAGGCTTGGCGATACAAGTGGAAAAAGTAGAAATAATTGCTAAGGATACCAAAATTTAGCTCAAATTGCCTGGGTTAGCTAAGAAAAAGTATCTTAAAAAATTGGGGCATAGAAACCCTTCTCTTTGGAAAAATATTCAATTGAGAAAACCACCCGGCAAACGGACGACTAAAGAAACATGGAGATATTTCTGTAACCAATAGAATAGGAGAAATAGACTTTCATGGCTATTTTAAAGAAAGACGGCAATATTAGAATCATCATAGGGGGACGAAAACTTCATTTAGCGCAGAAGATTTTGAGGAGTTTCTTACCAAACGCAGAAAAAAATATTTTGCGAGTTTTCAACATTTTACTTGGGAATCATGTAAGTAGTGATAAGTCCAAGTGGATAGAACTTAATAAGCCTTTAGCAAAGCTATTAACTAAACAGGTTCCAAAACGCTTTAGGAAGGATTTCAGTGAGTACATGGAATTTTACGTTTGTTTAGCTCCTGCGGTAGGTGAAGAAATTATAGCGTTTAAAACAACACAGAGGATTAAAGAAGGTAGTAATAAGATTATTGGAGTTAGACGATAAGTTGCCATTGTTGCGAGAAATGGTTGTTGGCCTTTAGTTTGATTATTATTTGAATTGCTACTTCTATTTTTTTATAATTCGGTAACGCCAATGGAATTGATGGATGCTCAGGTCTAATAGATAGGCACCTACACTAAGGTTATGCATAGGTATAGTTAAAAGTGATGGTTTATCAACGGTGTAGTTTTTTTGGAAGATGCGACGTCCATCACTAGCATAGAGTATCACTTTTACTGAGGTAGCTTGATAAGGATATACAGGGATGTACAGCTGCTGATGGGTAGGATTTGGATACGGGTCTCCGACCATCATCCTACGACCATTTTGATTAAACACTCGGATAATGTTAGAAACACTACTACTTCCATCTCTTCTATAGCCAATGACTCTGTAATAAGAGAACCCTTGCCTTACCTCAGTTTCTATATAACGTCTTTCTTCTCCTTGATAAATCGTTTGCCAGCGAGTGCCGTCATAACTTCTCTGTAAGTCGTAGTACTTTATGGTTTGATCATAGGCTTTCCATTGTAGCAGCAAGGTTTCATCATCTAACCACTCACTTTCTAAGGTGAGCAATAGTGCTAATGGAGAACATTGGTCTAAGATGGTGACTTTGTCTCTGGCAATACAATATCCGACGTCTACTTCAACGACATATTCATGAATTCCTGTACTATCTATTGTAGCGATGGGATTAGCGCAGGTGTCACAACTGAGTTCCCAGCCACGACTCCATTGATAGCGGGGCCATTGAGACTGCCCCTCATAAGTAATAAAACGAATATTGGGCTTTTCATTATAACCATTAACGACGAAATTACCACATAGCGATTGAAAACGGCTATAACCCACATTGTATTGTTGTACTCCACTGCTTCCCCTCTCCACAGCAGCATATTTAGTGTTCCCATTACGTCGAGCAACGTTGCTATTTTGATAACAAATCTCTATAAGTAAATGACTTTCGCCATCCCACTGATAAAGGCTATCTAATGGAAAAATATTCCATCCAACACTTGGATTAACAATGACAGGTCCGTAGACTTGAGTTAATCCTGTTTGCCATGTGTTAGTCAACACGCTATCCTCTACACATCCAATTTTAATGGTGAAGTCTTCATAAGGATATTGATAAGTTGTGTTTGTGACGTTAAAACCTATTGCTTGAATAATATCATAAGGTTTTAGCCCTGCAGCAAGTAGTTCATTTTTAGTATAAAGAATTTGCATTCGTCCAGAGGCAGAAGATTGAGGACCGAAAATAGAATTTGTTGTTAAGGCGTTACTGCCTTTTACAATGGTAGAGACGTTTGGTGTTCCTGATGGTGTAGCGCTGTAGATACGGCAAGGGGTAGGTGGCACAGGACCATAAAAGATAGCGCTTAACGGGACGTTAATAGGCGAACCATTGAAACATACGAGCGTATCGGGTTCTGCATCCGCACCGTAAACCGCAATAGTAACAGTATCATAAGCAGTACTACTACAACTGCCTCTATTTGCTGTTACCGCTATAGTATAGGTAGTTGTCCCATTCGGAAATGCCCACGTCTGCTGACAAGTATCACAACTTAAGCCTGTAGGAGGTATCCATTGATAAGTGTAAGATAAAGATGAAGAGGTTAAAGGAGCGTGATGGACTATGAAAGTGGTTATTGGTAGGTATCCACCACTACCCACCATAAGAAAGTCCCAGGTAGGGGGATAGCCGTTATAGTCACATATTATTGCGTCAAGGGTAGTATCATAAGATTCAAATCTTTTAAGGCATCTATAAGAGACTTGCTGACCTGCTGACAAAAGTGCTCCTAATAGCTCTTTAGAGTCATTATGATAGCAAAAGTCTATCAACAAGGAGGAGGTTCCATCCCATTGCCATGGTACGTCGAAAGGAATCCAAGTCCAATTAAACATTTCAGCATCATAGTCCTTAGGATAGAAGACGACAGACAAAGGAGCTTCAAAAAAGCCTACTAAAGGCAATTGGGTATCGGGGGCTACACAAGCAATGCGCACCATAAGGTTTTGGTAAGTAATCTTTTGCCCGAAATACCCCAGATTTCCGTTTATTCCATTTATCAGAAATGCGATTCCTGTGATAATGTCTCCTGGTTGCATGCCGATAGAATCAAGAATAGCTTTACGATATAGCACTTGCGCTCTTCCATAAGGACGCCCACCAGAACCTCCATTAATTCCTCCAAAAGGTGTCCTAACGGTTATATTTATTAAACCTTCATCATTTAAAAAAAGTCCCCATGTCAGTGTATCAGGCAAAGTACTAAGCCTTCCTTCATAATATCCACACCCTCCTGTTATAGACGATTGTACTATAGCTCTCAATAGCGCTGAATCAGTTGTTTGTCCTGTTAGTGAATCCATACACAGGGCACTTGGCGTGGCTACTGCCTCTACCTTAAAAGTGTCCAGTAAAGGCATGATAGCAAAGGTATCTTTTAAAATACATTGTCCTGTATTCAAAAGTGCAACATAGGCTTGGGGTCCCTCTATATATGCCCATGGAGAAGAGCAGGAAGTACAACTTAAATTCAATCCTAACCAAGTAATGCTATCACTACTACATAAAGGACATTGACTCCAGACTACCTGTAGTTGAATCGTATCTGGATTACAAAGCAGCGTATCAGAGGGAACGATGGTGATGGCACTGCTGTCTACAACGACTACTACACTATCTTTTACTCCGCATTCGTTTTCTACGATGTAGACAGTTGTAGATGCTGGTGCTGCAAGAGGATTACTGCACTGGCTACATGAAAGCCCTGTAGAAGGAGTCCATGTGAAATCAAATCCTCCTTGTGCTTCTAAGCGAACCGAATCTTGATAGTTACGGCATAAGACCTTATCTTCAGCTTTTATGGCACCTCCAAGGGATAAACGGAAAACATATCTTCTTGTGTCTCTAAACCTACATCCTGATGTGGTAGGATGGTCTCGCACACATACATAAAAAAGGTAAGTACCTGCATCGGAAGCATTAGGGTCCCAGTAAAAGTAGGCACTATTGTTGTTAACCACCCATGTAGCGTTGGGAATGAGGTCTAATATGTTGGAAGCAACTTCTATAGAATCTCCTTCGTTATCAGAGAAAATCAGTTCAAAGCTAATAGGGTCAAAATTACAAGTAAGTAAATCAATGGTATCTCCGTTATTAAGAAGGGTGAGATTCGTAAGATTGATAATTTGGGCTATAAAAGGCGCTTCGTTAGTTGTGGTGTTGCCAAGGAAACGTAGTATTACCCATTGGTCCTCACCAAAGATTTTGTTGTCAAAATAAGCAGAGTCGTTAAACATATTAGTCCCAAAACATCCTTCTATTTCCATTGTTGTATTGTAATTCTGCAATGGCAAATCGATAGAATGCGTGGCAAAGCCCGTATAAACATCTTCACACGGGGAAACAGCAATATCTCCCGGTTCTAATATATGGTACTCATTGTTTCCAGTACCAAATACTCCCATCGCTCCCGTATAATAAGTCCCCCAGATGAGCTGTCCGCTATCACTAAATCCAAGGATATAAATATCAGGAGCCATAGTACCATATATATCAGAACTAAAGAAAGCACCTGAGCCGTAATCCTTTAAGGGATTAAAAGGACCTGGCTTAGGTCCAAGTACTATGGTATCACTCAACGTACCAGCTATTGCTGTAATCCCTGTTACATAGATATGTCCTAAGGGGGAAATACAAACCCCATCACAGAAATCATGGCTTATATTGCCTCCAACATAGGTAGCCCACAATAAACTGACATTCATATCAAACTGCATAATGAAACCATCACTTGTATCATTGCTCCAACTTGGTTGTTGATAAGAACCTGAAGGGCCTGTAACGGGAAGATTGGGGGATTTTGTAGCACCTACTACTACGACTTTGCCTCTTGTGCTGTCTATAGCTACATCATAGACAATATCAGCACTATCTCCTCCTATAAAGGTACTATGAATTAGTTGATAGTTTTGGTTAAATAGGGAAAGGAAGCCTTCCCCTGAAGAACGATCAAAACGTAAAGGAACGCCACTAGCAAAAATACTTCTATAATAGCTACTTCCTCCGCTATGGACTAAAGGAAAGTTTGCATAGGAATCTGTTCCGCCTACCATCCATATTCTTCCTTGTGCGTCGGTTTCCACGGCAGCACATTGGCAATCTTTTTGGTCTCCACCAAAGAAGGTGCTCCAAATCAATTGGTTTTGAGGATTAAAAACCGCAATAAAGTAATCGCAATTACCATTTAGGATAGTATCATAGTAGGCATTGTTACCAGGATTGACTAAAGGAAAATTGTTTTTTTGAGAGGTACTGCCCACAACAACTAATTGTCCATTTTGCAAAGTAGCATCGTAGATAACATCACAGCCATCACCTCCAAAATACGTTGCCCATAGTCGTACGCCACTGGAATCAAATTGCACAATAAAACCATCTTTTGCTCCTCGCAAACTACCTTGAAAATAATTTCCCATTCCAGGGTCATAGACAGGAAGATTATCCGAATCTGCATACCCAACAGCGTAGAGGGTGTTTTTACCATCAACCGTTAGCGAGGTAAAGGATTCACTTCCCCAACCAACGTTACTGCCACTGCATTCATCATAATATGGATTGGGGCTTCCTCCGTAATAAGTTGCCCATAAAAGTCTGCCAACAGCATCAAACTTTACTAAAAAAGCATCCATTGTCCCTTCATTAGTTCCTTGATAGTAAGCACTGTCTCCTGGATTAAAAGTAAAAGCCAAAGTGCCCTTTGTCCAACCAGCAAAATAAACATTCCCGTCTTGGTCTACCGCAACTTCATAGATATACCCCGGTGTAGTGCCCTCATATACTGTAGCCCAAGCCAGTTCTAAAAACGGGTCTATAATTATTGTTTCTTGCACAGGAGTTTCTAATTCGTAGCCGATTACGTTTTCTGCTATCCACCGATAGTGGATTGCAATAGGGGTTTTATCACGTTCTCTGTAGGCGTATAAGGGTCCGTCGCTTAGGGTGCCTAAAGGCAGAAGGTAATGCACTTTGGTTCTTTGTTTGTTTAGTTGCACTTCTGCTCCTACAATGCGCATACGAATGGCTTTTACATCGGCACCTTCTTTTACAATCCATTCATGATGGACGCCGTTTTCGTCTATTCTCCAGCGCCATGAAATCCCTGGATACACTTCTTCAATCACTATTTCCCGATACGATGGTACCCTTGTCACTCCTTCTGGGCAATGGGCAAAGTAAAAGTTACGATGGCTCTTTTGAGGATAACAATACCTTACTTGTTGAGGATGGATGCGCGTACCTTCTAAAATCACATCAAAGCGGTTCCAATGAACCTTATACGATTCGTGGTGTTCTTCATGCTCTTCTTCCTCTTCCTCGTAACGATAAAGCAATACAGAAAATCCGTATTCAGTTAAATAAATCGTTTGGTTACCTAAGGTCAAGTAAGCAATTACCTCTTTGCTTTTTATCTGTTTATCTGTCCTCTGTTGGGTTCGAAGCCATAGGACGGTTTAGGAAACAAGCGGCTTGCTTCTAATCGCGTTGTTACTACTACCATAATCAATATAACAATGCCCATGTTCATAGCCCAAAAACTTTTGGTTCTAAGAGCAAGATTAAGGGTTTTAGACATAAGCGTATGTTAAAATTTTACATTAAAGTTGGATTAAAGAAAATAGTTCAAATTTATAAAGGAAAAAGAACGTATTTATTTTCAGTTAGAAAGGGTGTTACGATGATAATTGATAGTTTGTTTTTGAGAGGTTGTCAAGGGGGGGCTGATAGTAGTAATAAGGTGTTTCTATTGATTTGAGGGAAAGCATCTGTAGGGTAGAAGTACTGAGATTCTTCGCTTTTGATCGGGATGACGCACACAAGGTGGGAGGACGCATATAACCCAAACTCAAACAACGCAAAACCTGCAAACCACACGCACAAACTCAACAGCGGCAGAAACTCTCTGCAGCGCTGCGGTCGCTGCGTCATGCCGAGCGGACGTGAGGCATCTCTATTAGGGAACTCCAGAAACGCTAAAAGTTTCTTTGAGTTTCCAACAAAAAAATCCAATAAAAAATAAACAAACTTAAATGCGCTCTGCATTTAGCATCTTGCCTGTTTACGTAAGGTAATGTATCTTTGTTTGCGATGATTATCGTGACAGGTGCCGCCGGGTTCATCGGTAGCTGCTTAGTCGGTTACCTAAATCAACAAGGCTATGATGATATTATCCTTGTAGATGACTTTCAAAGAGAAGATAAACGTCCCAACTACCAAAACAAACGTTTTTTAGAAAAAATAGACCGAAAAGACTTTTTCCGATGGATAAACGGCAAAGGAAACTACATCCAAGCCATCTTCCACTTAGGTGCAAGAACCGATACCACAGAAAAAAATGAAGATA
>WFXK01000298.1 GCA_015490695.1 Bacteroidota bacterium
CTGTCAAAACGAAGGATGGAAGTCCTTCTGCCCATTTTGAACATACGGTTTTAGTAACGAAACAAGGAGGTGTGCCATTAACAAATTTTTCCTATATTCAAACTCCTGTCTATGGCTAAGACGAAAAATATTCAGGTGGATGGCGTTGTGACGGAGGCGCTGCCTAATGCCATGTTTCGGGTAAAACTGGAAAATGGTCATGAAGTATTAGCCCATATCTCCGGTAAAATGCGTATGCATTATATCAAAATTCTGCCAGGCGATAAAGTCAAATTGGAAATTTCACCGTTTGACCTCTCCCGTGGGCGTATTATTTACCGATATAAATAATTTTGCAGCGATGAAGGTAAGGACTTCTGTAAAGCGTCGTAGTAGCGATTGTAAAGTGGTTCGCCGGAAAGGGCGAGTATATATCATCAACAAAAAGAATCCTCGTTATAAACAAAGACAAGGATAGCCATGGCACGGATAGCGGGAGTAGATTTACCGCCGAATAAACACGGCTGGATTGCGCTAACTTATATTTACGGCATCGGTAAAAGCCGCGCTAAAGAGATTTTAGATAAAGCAGGCGTACCTTATGAAAAGAAAGTCAAGGACTGGACCGATGAAGAAATTACAAAAATCCGTACTATTATTGCAGAGAACTATAAAGTAGAGGGAGCATTGCGAGCAGAGGTTCAAATGAATATTAAACGGCTCATAGATATTGGCTGTTATCGGGGGTTACGCCATAAAGCAGGATTACCTGTAAGAGGGCAACGAACCCGAACCAACGCCCGAACCCGAAAAGGAAAACGAAAAACCGTGGCAGGTAAAAAGAAAGCACCACGTAAATAATATACAACTATGGCAAAGAAGAGTAAAAAGAAAAAGATTAATGTGCCGCCTGAAGGACAAGTGCATATTGCTACTTCGTTCAATAACATTATTATCACGATAACGGATAAGGCAGGCAATACTATCGCATGGTCGTCTGCAGGAAAAGTAGGTTTTAGAGGTTCAAAGAAAAATACGCCGTATGCGGCACAAGTAGCAGCGACCGACTGCGCAAAAGTCGCTTATGATTTAGGTCTGCGTAAAGCAGAAGTGTTTGTTCGCGGTCCCGGAGCAGGAAGAGAAGCCGCTATCCAAGCTATTGCAAACGTTGGTATTGAAATCACCCGTATTGTAGACGTTACCCCTATTCCCCATAACGGTTGTAGACCACCTAAAAAACGACGTGTATAATGGCACGGTATAGAGGTCCTAAACAAAGAATTGCAAGACGGTTTGGCGAACCTATCTTTGGTCCGCACAAAGCCCTGGAACGAAAACCCTATCCGCCAGGGCAACATGGCAAAACCAAAAGACGAAAAAAAAGTGACTACGGCATCCGATTAGAAGCTAAACAAAAAGCAAAGTTCATTTATGGAATTTTAGAGAAACAGTTCAAAAGGCTTTTTCAAAAGGCGGCGAAGATGCCTGGCAACACAGGAGAAAACCTTATGCGCTTGTTAGAAGCCCGTTTAGATAACGTCGTTTATCGTATGGGCTTTGCTCCAACCAGAAGAGCAGCAAGACAATTGGTCAGCCATAAACATGTGCGTGTCAACGGCAGAGTTGTTAATATCCCCTCCTATCAAGTCAAACCAGGAGATGTGATTGTAATCCGTGAGAAAAGTAAAGACCTGATGGTTATTGAAGAGAGCTTAAAACATGCAAACCCCCACCAATACCCGTGGATTGAAGTAGATAAAAAAGAGAAAAAAGGAAAATTTATCCACTACCCCGAAAGAGACCAAATCCCAGAAAACATAAACGAACGTCTTATCGTAGAGTTTTATTCTCGTTAAAAAATTTTTTACTATGGCACTAACAAATTTTGTTTTACCTGAGGCAGTTCATACACGAGCAGAAGACCAGTATGTTGGGACCTTTGTCTTAGGTCCTTTAGAACCAGGCTATGGCGTTACTATCGGTAATGCCCTGCGAAGAGTCCTGTTATCTTCCTTAGAAGGGTATGCCATTACTCATGTCCGCATCACCGGCGTTGACCATGAATTCTCTACCATCAAAGGCGTAAGAGAAGACGTCGTAGACATTATCTTAAACCTAAAAAAAGTCCGCTTCAAAGCCTTAGTAGAAGACCCCGAAACCCATATCTTTGTTTCGGTCTCCAATAAAGAAACCTTTACTGCAGAAGACATCCAAAAAGCTACCGCAACTTATGAAATCCCCAATAAAGATTTAGTCATTGCTCATATGAATAAAGATGTGGTTTTAGAGATAGAATTACGTATTGGAAAGGGTAGAGGATATCGTTCAGCGGAAGAAAATAAGGAGGAGGAACAACCTATTGGTATCATACCCATAGATAGCATCTTTACCCCGATTAAAAAAGTACGCTATGTTGTAGAGAATACTCGCGTAGGACAACGTACCGACTATGAACAATTGACTTTAGAAATAGAAACGGACGGCACCATCACACCTAAGCAAGCCCTTAAAGAAGCAGCAAACATCTTAATGCATCATTTGATGTTGTTTGTAGATAAGATGCCAAAGGTGGCGAAAAAGAAAGTTAAAGAAACCCCTGCTGAAGAACGCGATGAAGAGTTTGAACGCATGCGACGCTTGTTAAAAACACCTATTAACGATTTGAATATTTCTATTCGGGTTTATAATTGTTTAAAATCTGCTGATATAACGACTTTAGGTGATTTGGTACAATATACAGTTGCCGACTTGATGAAATTCCGTAATTTTGGAAAAAAATCGCTCATGGAATTGGAAGAATTATTAAAAGAGAAAGGATTATCCTTCGGGATGGATGTTTCCAAATATCGTTTAGATGAGGATTAAATTGTTGGGTTATGCGGCATAAAAATAAAGTTAAGCAGTTATCACGGAAGGCAGCACATAGAAAGGCACTAATGCGGAACTTAAGCATTGCCTTGATTACTCATAAAAGGATACGAACGACTTTAGCAAAAGCCAAAGCATTGCGTCCTTTTATAGAGCCGTTAGTAACCCGTGCAAAAGAAGATACAATGCATAATCGTAGAATCGTTTTTGCGAAATTGCAAAATAAATTTGCTGTTAAAGAGCTGTTTGAAGTGATTGCCCCTAAGGTAGGCGATAGACCAGGCGGCTATACAAGAGTTTTAAAATTAGGACCCCGTAGAGGTGATAATGCAGAAATGGCATTGATAGAGTTTGTAGATTTTAATGAATATCTACAAGGAGAGAAGTTAGCGAACACAGCCCAAAAAACCAAGAGACGTCGTAGAAGGAGGAGAAAGAAAAAAGCGGCATCAGACACCGCTACGGATACTCAGGAAGCTGTTAATGAATAAAAATAAGAACGATTATGCAAGATTTATTAACGTTTTTGGGGATTGTGAATGTGAAGCGGGTTTACTATCAGCTCAGTGTTCCTGAGCTGGTAGAGCATACGTTATGGAGGAAAGAGGGGTATTTAGCCGAGAGCGGCGCCCTTGTCGTTAAAACAGGAGAATTCACAGGACGCTCTCCAAAAGATAAATTCATCGTGCGTGACCAAACGACCGAAGATAAAATCTGGTGGGGAACCATTAATCAGCCTTTTGAATCCACAGCTTTTGAAAACTTATTACAAAAAGTAAGAGGCTATTTGCAAGGAAGAGAAATCTATGTGCGAGACGCATTCGTTGGTGCAGATCCTAAGTACCGATTAAAAATCCGTATCATTACAGAGTACCCTTGGCAAAATCTTTTTGCTCACCATCTGTTCATCCGACCAACAAAAGAAGAATTAAAAGATTTTGGAACCCCAGATTTCACTGTTTTAGCCGTTCCCGGCTTTAGAGCCGATAGCCCCTTAGATAAAACCAGACAACATAACTTTACCATCATAGACTTTAGTCGTAAAATCGTTTTGATTGGGGGGTCGGCTTATACGGGAGAGATTAAGAAAAGCATTTTTACTGTGATGAATGATTTACTTCCGTTGCAAGGGGTATTTCCTATGCATTGTTCTGCGAACGTAGGGGCAGATGGGGATGTGGCAATCTTCTTTGGTTTATCAGGAACAGGGAAAACAACCTTGTCTTCAGACCCCCAACGAGCTTTAATCGGCGACGACGAACACGGATGGAGCGACCAAGGCGTCTTTAACTTTGAAGGCGGTTGCTATGCAAAAGTCATAAACCTCTCTAAGGAAAAAGAACCCCAAATCTATAACGCTATCCGTTTCGGAACGCTATTAGAAAACGTCGTCTTTTTTGAAGGAAGTCGTAAAGTGAACTTTGCCGATGATAGTATTACCCCCAATACCCGAGCAGCTTATCCCATAGAATACATAGAAGGGGCTGTCATTCCCTCTGTAGGAGGAATCCCTAAGCACATCTTTATGCTTACCTGTGATGCCTATGGCATCTTTCCCCCTATTGCCCGATTGACCCCAGAACAAGCCATGTATCATTTTATCTCAGGCTATACAGCAAAAATTGCCGGTACAGAAGCGGGAATTGTAGACCCACAAGCCACCTTTTCTGCCTGCTTCGGCGAACCCTTCTTACCCCTACACCCCACAAAATACGCCCAAATGCTCGGAGAAAAAATGAAAAAACATAATGTAAAAGTATGGTTGGTCAATACAGGATGGGTAGAAGGTCCCTTTGGAATAGGACACCGTATAGACTTAGACTATACCCGTGCTATGATTCGTGCTGCTATGCGTGGTGACTTGGATAATGTCGCCTATCAAACCGAACCTATCTTTGGTCTACAAGTCCCTGAAAGCGTTCCCAACGTCCCCAGTCATATCCTTATGCCTAAAAATACTTGGAAAGACCCCAATGCCTATGATGAAAAAGCCCGTGTTTTGGTCAAAAAATTTATAGAAAACTTCAAAAAGTATGAAGACTTTGCTACGGAAGCCATTAAAAACGCAGGTCCAAGATTAGTAAGCGTATAAGCAAATAAAATATATGTATACGGAAACCCAAATTAGAAATTTTAGAGTCCTTGAGCTACGGAAGTTAGCCAAGGAGTTAGGTATCACTTACATTACCCGCTACAAGAAAGAAGCGCTAATACAAAAGATTCTAGAACGTTTGAAAGAAAAAGGAATGTTAGAAAACGCAGAAGTAGAAACAGAAGCGAAGGAAACAACTCAAACCCAGACAGCCACAGAAACGCTATTCTCAGCAGAAGAAACAACTAAAGAAGAAGAACACAAAGAAACAAACCAGGAGGAAACGCAAGAAGAGCAAAAATTACAAGAGATTACAACGAAAGTCATTACTCGTCGGGACCCTTTAACAGGTACCGTAACGAAAGAAGAAATTCCTATTGAACCCCGCAAGAAAGAGACACAAGCTCCTGTTGTGTTGTTAGAAACTGACCTCCACATTGAAGGTATGGGGGTTTTAGATATTCAAAAAGACGGTCATGGATTTTTAAGAAGCCCTGATTATAATTATTTAAGTTCACCTGATGATATTTTCATCTCAGACCGCTTTATTAAACAATATGGTTTGAAGCAAGGAGATACAATTCAGGGAGTTATTAGACCGCCTCGGGGTAGCAAACGCTATTATGTGTTAGTGGATATTCATTCTGTAAATGGTTTACCCCCTGAGGAAATTCGGCGTAGAGTAGATTTTGAATATTTAACACCGCTGTTTCCGCAAGAGAAGTTTAAAATTGATAATTACGTAGACAAGCTATATCACGATTTGTCTTTGCGCATTATTGATTTGTTTGCTCCCATAGGGAAGGGGCAGCGAGGGTTGATTGTAGCACCACCGAAAAGCGGAAAAACGATTTTATTGCAAAAAATAGCGAATGCTATTGCACAGAACCATCCAGAAGTGCATTTAATTATCTTGCTCATAGATGAACGTCCTGAGGAGGTAACAGAAATGCAACGAAGCGTAAATGCCGAAGTGATTGCTTCTACCTTTGATTTTCCTCCAAAACAACATATTAAAGTTGCTTCTTTGGTGATGGAAAAAGCAAAACGGATGGTAGAATGCGGACACGATGTAGTGGTGCTATTGGATTCTATTACGCGTTTAGCCCGTGCTTACAACACAACCATGCCCAGTTCAGGAAAGGTGTTAACAGGTGGTGTAGATGCTCATGCCTTGCAAGAACCGAAACGCTTCTTCGGTGCTGCCAGGAAAGTAGAAGAAGGCGGTTCTTTGACTATTTTAGCTACAGCCCTCATTGAAACAGGCTCCAGAATGGATGAAGTCATCTTTGAAGAATTCAAAGGAACAGGAAACATGGAATTGGTCTTAGATAGACGCTTGGCAAACCGCCGTATATACCCCGCTCTGGATTTATTGCTCTCTGGTACGCGACACGAAGAAAAATTACTATCTCCCCATGTGCTCAATAGAGTATGGATTTTAAGAAAAATCATGGGGGAAATGAACCCTATAGAAGCAATGGAGTGGATAATAACCAACATGAAACCAACAGCGAACAATACGGAATTTCTCCAATCTATGGAAAAAGCTGCTTTATGAGCCTATGCATCATTGCCGCAACCAATAGACAAAATAGTAATACCCTACGGGTCGCTACTTATTTTTATGAACGCCTTAAAAAACGAAACCCCTATTTATTAGACCTACAACAATTCCAACCCTTGATTCGTCCTGATATTTATCAGTCTTATGACCCTGTCTTAATGCAATGGGCAATGCCGGTAAAAACCCATCAACAACTTCTTTTTGTCGTTCCTGAGTACAATGGCAGCATCCCAGGAATTCTAAAATTATTTATTGACCTTTTGCCAAGAGAATATTTTAAAGAAAAAACTTGTTTTTTAGTTGGTATCAGCGATGGTAAATTTGGAAACTTAAGAGGATTAGACCATTTTACGAATGTTTTACACTATATTGGTTGTTTTGTCCATCCTTATCGGATTCATATTCCTAACATAAGTACTTGTTTAGCAGAAGATGGTTTGAATAAAATACCTTTAAAAGAGGAAATACAGAACTTTATAGCGCTGCTCAGTAAGTAGCTTGATATGTTGAGGTTGGTAATTAAAGTAAGAGAACATTATAAGAAGCAGGATTTACACGATGTAGCAGCAGTACCAGCTGATGAAG
>WFXK01000299.1 GCA_015490695.1 Bacteroidota bacterium
TTACAAACAAGGGCGTAATTTACGTTATAAGAAAAAGTTTGCTTCTAAAGTGATGGAAGTTTCTAATCCTTTTGATGCGCTTTTACCTGCAGACTTTATCAGTGCTTCCTTTTTGTTTGCTAAGCAAGATTATTTTTTCGTTTATCCAACTGATTATCATTATTATGTTGAACGTTTTGAGAGTTCGTTCCAACACGGGGGCATTTCATTAGAGGAAATGTTAGTGCCTTGGGCGGTTTTGCTACCGAAATAATTTTATCCTTTTTCTATAAGTTGGAAGAATTTTGTTTCTTCTGGTTTCATACGTCCTGAAAGCAGTAGGCGCAGTTCCCGTCGTTTTAGAGCGTTTTCATACTCTTTTTTCTCTTCTTCGCTTTGAGGTTCAATGGGATTAACGGGAATAGGGCGACCTAATTGGTCTACGGCAACAAAAGTATAGTAAGCTTCATTAGAACGAATACGCTTACCTGTTAACACATCTTCTATGTAAACATTTATTTTCACTTCCATAGAAGTATTAAAGGCGCGGGTAACTTTTGCTTCTATCAGTACTACGGAACCTAATTTAATAGGGGCATGGAATTCCACATGGTCAACACCGACTGTAACACATACCCGATTAGAGTGGCGGCTTGCTGCAACAGAAGCAGCAATGTCCATCCATTGCAAAAGCCTCCCTCCCATTAAGTTCCCTAAGGGATTGGTATCGTTGGGTAAAACTACTTGCGTCATTAGCGTATAGCTTTCTGACGGATGCTTTGGCTTCAATCCCATGAACGGCAAAGTTATTGTTTTTTGTACGACTCTGAAAAAGAAAAAGCCATGTTTGCAATGAGTAGAAAAATGCTGCAACTTTGCTCAGCAAAGAGGCTTTTATGAATACTATTTTAGAAGGGTTAAACGAAGCGCAAAGAGCTGCTGTTGTCCATACGCAAGGACCTGCTCTTGTGATTGCTGGACCTGGTAGTGGGAAAACTCGGGTGCTTACCCACCGTATCGCCTTTTTAATCGCAGAAAAGATTGCCGATGCCGACCATATCCTTGCTGTAACCTTTACCAACAAGGCAGCAAATGAAATGAAAGAACGGATTCAACAAATGCTCTCTCGCTATGGTTTTCGCTCCCCCCATGCTATTGGCACCTTCCACGCCCAGTGTGCACGATGGCTCAGAACCTTTGCCCGCTATTTAGATTACCAACCCGCTTTCTCTATATACGACAGAGAAGATAGCATTAACCTACTAAAACAAATCCTAAAAGAACTAAACTATGACCCCAAAAGTGCAAAAGATACCTTGCGCTATATCTCCTTAGCAAAATCGCAACATTGTTTCCCAAGTCAAATGGAAAATTTTCTTTCCAACCATCTTAAAGATAAAAATCGCATTCGTACTATTGCCCATGCTTATCAAGTCTACCAACAACGCCTAAAACAAGCAAACGCCATGGATTTTGATGACTTACTCTTAAACACCGTGTACTTAATGGAAAACTTTCCTGAAATCCTAAACCATCTTCAAAATCGCTTTCAATTTGTTTTGATTGATGAATTTCAAGATACGAACCATTTACAATACCTTATAGGACGCTATTTGGCTGCTCAGCACCGAAATCTCTATGTCGTGGGAGATGACGGACAAAGCATCTATGCCTTCCGAGGAGCAACCATTGAAAACATCTTAACGAATTTCCAAAAAGACTTTCCCGAAGCCGTTCAATATCGTTTAGAACAAAATTATCGTTCTACTAAAATTATTGTGGATGCAGCAAATGCGGTTATTAACAAAAATCGTAATAATCTTCCTAAGAAACTTTATTCGCATAATCCTCGCGGAGAGCCGATTAAAGTTATAGAAGGCTTTTCCGAGTATGATGAGGTAGCGAAAGTAGTAGATAGAATTAAAGAGTTGCATTTACGGGCTCATGTGCCTTGGGGGGCTATGGCAATCCTTTACCGAATCAACGCCCTTTCACGCCTTTTTGAAGAGCAACTTAGAAAAGAACGTATTCCTTATAGAATCTTTGGTGGAGTTTCTTTCTATCAAAGAAAAGAAGTTAAAGACGTATTAGCATATTTGCGTTTGATTGTGAACCCTGATGATAATGAGGCTTTTTTGCGAGTCGTTAAGGAGTATGCTAAAGGAGTAGGGGAAAAAACCTTAAAGCTTATTCGGGAATTTGCTGCACGAGAACAATGCAGTTATTGGAGAGCCGCATTAAAAGGACTTTCTTATTTACCAACACGGCTAAGCAATCCACTTAAACGGTTTTTAACTTTCATTCAGCAATTACAACAGCGTTCTTTAAGTGAAGATGCTTATAGTGTGGCTTTACAAGTAGTAGAGGAGGGGGGAATTCGGGAACGCTACCGCCCCTTAGAACACGACCACGAAGCCATAGAACGGTGGAGCAACATAGAAGAGGTGCTTAATGCTATTAAGGAATATATTGAAACCGCTGAAGAGCTAACAACCTTAGAGGGCTTTTTAACCCATGCTTCTTTGATGACCGACTTAGATACGACATCCGATAAAGAAGACGCTTTAAACCTTATGAGCATCCACACTGCTAAAGGCTTAGAATTTGATGCGGTGTTTGTAGTAGGTTTAGAAGAGGGCGTGTTGCCCTCGGTCTATGCAATGTATGATGCTGCTCAGTTAGAAGAAGAACGCCGTATTTTTTACGTTGCAATCACTCGCGCTAAACGCTTCCTAACCCTCAGCTATGCCTTAGAACGCTTCCACTACCATGACTATAAACAATGCGAACCCAGTCGCTTTTTAGAAGATATTCCCCAACAACTCTACGATAAAACCTTCCAAAGAAAACGGCTACAAGAAGAAGTAGAACCATTATCTTATGAAAGCGACGATGAAGATGCCATAGTTCCTGGCGTTATGGTCCCCCATCCTAAATTTGGCAAAGGAATAGTGTTGGATGTTGAAATCGTAGGAGGGTTAAAACGGGCAAGAATCGCTTTTTTTGTAGGACAAAAAAAAGAAGTCAAAACCATTGTCTTGAAA
>WFXK01000300.1 GCA_015490695.1 Bacteroidota bacterium
ACGTGGGTTACAAGAGCTCCTAACTTCCGTAGAAAAAAAGCCCTTTTAGCAAAGATTCAAGATGAGGTTGGACATGCGCAATTGCTCTATGCTGCTGCAGAAACCCTCGGCAAAAGCCGTGAACAAATGATTAACGACTTAATCAGTGGAAAATCTAAATATTCTAACGTCTTTAACTATCCTGCTTTAACGTGGGCAGATACTGCTATCATTGCTTGGCTCATAGATGCAGGTGCTATCATTAATCAAACAACCAATGCAAAGGGTTCCTATGGTCCTTATTGTCGAGCCTTAGAACGCATCTGCTATGAAGAGTCTTTCCATTTACGCTACGGCTATGATACCGTGGTTTATTTAGCTACGGGAACGAAAAAGCAGCGTCAAATGGTTCAAGATGCGCTTAATCGCTGGTGGAAACCTATCATGCACTTCTTTGGTCCGCCCGATAAAGTATCTGTACACACAGAGAAATTAGTTCGGTGGAAAGTGAAATTAGCGACGAACGATGAAATGCGCCAACGTTTCTTAGACATGTATGTGCCAAAGATTTGGGAGTTAGGGCTTACCATTCCTGACCCAAATTTACGTAAAGACCCTGAGACAGGAAAATGGACTTATTCTGATCCTGATTGGGATGAGTTTTGGCGTGTGATTAATGGCGATGGTCCTTGTAATAGAGAGCGTTTAGCGGTGCGGAAGTATGCTGAAGAGAAGGGACGTTGGGTAAGAAAAGCCCTTTTGAACCGAAAAGAGCAATACGTTGCGCCTTTAGTGTAAATTAAATAAAGTAGCGATGCCAAAGGTTCGGAGTTTAGACCCTCGTATCAATCGCTTAGGCATAGACGACGATTTAAGCCGTTTTGAGCCAGAAGAGCCCTTAGAGCAGTGGCCTACTTATGAGGTGTTTGTTCAGCCAAGCCGAGGAGACCAGCATCAACACGTAGGTGCTGTGCACGCCCCTACACCTGAAATGGCTTTAGTCTTCGCAAAAGAACAATTCGCACGCCGATTAAAATGCGCTAATATCTGGGTGGTGCGAACTAAAGACATTTATTACACCGCTTATGAAGACGAAGACATGTTCAAACCCGGCGTAGATAAATCCTACCGAGAAGCCTTCGGCTACAAAGAAACTCGGAAAAAAATTGAACAATTTAAGAAACAGCAGTCATGAAACCTGAATTGAAGTCGGCTTTAATAGACCTTGTGTTTCGCTTAGGCGATGATGATTTTATCTTAGGACATCGCCATTCAGAATGGATTGGTATCGGACCTATTTTAGAAGAAGACATTGCATTTTCTTCTATGGCACAAGATGAAATCGGTCACGCGGAAGCCTACTATCAGTTGCTCCATGAACATTTCCAATTACCTGACCCCGATACCTTAGGATTTGAACGTCCATGGCAGGAGTTTCGCTGTGCCCATTTGGTAGAATACCCCAATAAAGATTATGCTTTCAGTCTTGTAAGGCACTTTCTTTATGACCATGCAGAACATATTCGTTTACAAGCCTTACAAAAACAGGATGTTTTCAAGCCTCTTAAGGAGTTGGCTAAGCGGCTGTTAAGGGAGGAGAAATATCATGTTTTTCATGCTAATACGTGGATAGTTCAATTAAGCAATGGCAGTGAAGAGGCAAGGGTTCGTTTACAAACGGCTTTGGATGAGGCTTATCCTATGGCATTAGCCCTCTTTGAACCCAATGAACATGAAAAAACGCTTGTGGAAGCGAAGGTATTACCTTCAGAAAACGAATTACAAAAAGAGTGGTTACGTGCTATTCAAAAAGTTTTAGAGCAAACGCCATTAAAGTTACCTGAGAATCCGCAGTGGGAGATGCACAAAGGAGGAAGAGTAGGAAAACACACCCCGCATTTAGAAGCCATCATAGAAGAGATGACAGAAGTTCGGCGCTTAGACCCCCAAGCAGAATGGTAAAACATGGATAAGCAAACGATTTTAGAAGCTCTTGGTACGGTCAAAGACCCAGAAATCCCTGCGCTCTCCTTAGTAGAATTAGGGATGATAGAGGCTATTCGCTTTGACTATCCCGCTTATGTAGAAGTAGAAATGTTACCCACTTTTACTGCGTGTCCCGCTTTAGAACTAATGCGTTTGCAAATCCATCATACCTTGAAGCAATTAGGATTTGAGCAAATAAGGGTGGTTATCAATCGGGAGAAGCAATGGAGTACAGATAGGCTTTCTGATGAGGCACGGGAGAAGTTAAGGCGTTTTGGTTTAGCCCCACCACCCAAAAACACCAAAGACGCTCCATTGCTCATCGCGCAATGCCCTAAATGCGGCTCTACTAATACTATACTAAAAAATCCTTTTGGACCAACGTTATGCCGTGCCATTTATTTTTGTCAAGACTGCAGCGAAACCTTTGAACAATTTAAGCCTGTTTAGGGGTTTGCTCATGAAGATGTAATTTTGTTGTCGCCATGGAAAAACATTATCGTGCCGAGGATGTAGAGCAACGATGGTATCGTTATTGGGAAGAACAAGGCTTTTTTTATTCCCAACCCGATGAACGAACTCCTTTTACGATTGTTATGCCGCCACCGAACGTTACAGGCGTGCTGCACATGGGACACGTGCTTAACAACACTTTACAAGATGTGCTCATTAGAAGGAAACGCATGGAAGGATATAACGTTTGCTGGGTACCAGGAACAGACCACGCTTCTATCGCTACCGAAGCTAAGGTCGTTCAATGGCTTAAACAACAGGGCATCCATAAATGGGATTTAACCCGAGAAGAATTCCTGCGCTGCGCATGGGAATGGACAGAAAAACATGGAGGCATTATTTTACAACAACTAAGACGCTTAGGTGCCAGCTGTGACTGGAAACGCACCTGCTTTACTTTAGACCCTCCTTTGTATCAATCTGTTATTAAAGTCTTTTGTGAACTTTACCGAAAGGGACTTATTTACCGAGGTAAACGGCTTATTCACTGGGACCCTGTAGGCAAAACAGCACTATCGGATGAAGAGGTAATTCATAAAGAAGTTGATGGCTATCTTTATTTTGTTCGTTACCCTTTTGTAGATGGCAAAGGAGCGATAGTGATTGCAACAACCCGTCCAGAAACGATTTTTGCCGATGTAGCTATTGCAGTGCATCCTGAAGATGAACGCTATCGTAGTCTCATAGGAAAAAAAGTTAAAGTACCTGTTGTAGAACGAGAAATCCCAATTATTGCCGATGAAGCAGTAGACCCTGAGTTTGGTACAGGTGCATTGAAAATCACCCCTGCTCATGACTTCACAGACTATGAGATTGGACAACGCCATCAACTACCTTTAATCAATGTAATGAATGAAGATGGTACGCTAAACGAACATGCGCTTCACTATCAAGGCATGGACCGATTTGCTGTAAGAGAACAATTTGTCAAAGAACTGAAAGAAAAAGAGTTGTTAGAAAGGGTCGTTCCTTATCGTCATAGCGTTGGTCATTCCGAGCGAACCGATGCTATTGTAGAACCCCGGTTGTCTGAACAATGGTTTGTTAAAATGAAACCTTTAGCAGAACCTGCCTTAAAGGCAGTTATGGACGGAACGATTAAAATCATTCCAGAGCGTTTCGTTGGGGTTTATCGTCATTGGATGGAGAACATTAAAGATTGGTGTATATCACGTCAATTATGGTGGGGACATCAAATCCCTGCTTATTATTTGCCAGATGGTACAGTCATTGTAGGGGAAACTAAGGAAATCGCTTATGAAGAAGCAAAAAAACAAGGGTTCCAAGGTAGTATAGAAGACCTTCAACAGGACCCCGATGTTTTAGACACATGGTTTTCTTCATGGCTGTGGCCCCTTAGCGTGTTTAACGGCATTTTAGAGCCGAATAACAAGGATTTTCAGTATTACTATCCTACTAATGTGTTGATTACAGCGCCAGAGATTTTATTTTTCTGGGTTGCCCGTATGATTATGGCGGGGTATGCTTTTGCGCAAAAACCTCCTTTTTATATCGTCTATTTACATGGGATTGTACGGGATAAGTACCGAAGGAAAATGAGTAAATCGTTGGGGAACTCTCCTGATCCGTTGGAGTTAATGGATAAATATGGAGCCGATGGGGTTCGTATGGGAATGCTTTTAGCAGCACCCGCAGGAAATGATTTGCTCTTTGACGAAGCCCTATGTGAACAAGGAAAAAACTTCTGTAATAAAATATGGAATGCCCTTAGACTGGTAAAAATGATTGAAGAAAAACAACAACCTCGTGAACCTTCTTCTTTAGAAAACCTTGCTATGCAATGGATGCAACAGCAACTTGTTGCTGCAGCACAACAACTTACCCAACTTTTAGAAACCTTCCGTTTCTCTGAAGGCATCAAACACCTTTATAAATTAATATGGGATGACTTTTGCTCTTGGTACTTAGAACTGATAAAACCGCGTCCTGACATCAGCAAAGTGACTTATGAAACTACCTGCACGATTTTTGAACAATTGATGCAGTTGCTTCATCCTTTTATGCCGTTTATAACAGAGGAAGTGTGGCAGCGACTAAGAAAAAGAGAGGAGGGAGCGTCTATTATGGTAAGTGCACTTCCTAAGTGGGAAGAGCAATCCTACGACGCAACCCTTTTACAAACGATGGATGCCATTCGGGCTATTGTAACTCAACTGAGAAACTTTGCTCAACAATATCAGATTCCTAAGACCCTTAAAACAAACTTAATCACGACAAAAGCGCATGCGCCAATATTCCAAGAGTATTTGCCTATACTACAGCGTTTTACTTTTGTAGATGGGATTGAAGTTGTGGAAGATTTTCCTCAGAGTTGTTTAGTGTATGTTGTTCAAGGGATTCAATATGGG
>WFXK01000301.1 GCA_015490695.1 Bacteroidota bacterium
GTATGGGATTCTACCTTGTTAGCAGGCGGCACTCAAGATAATGGACTTCTGCTTTACGATAAAGGGAAATGGTATATTCATCTAAAGATGGACGGCGGTGCTACATGGATAGATTCTTCAACCCTATGGGTTCATTATCCTTGTTGTCCAACTTGGGCTTCACGAGTTTCGCTGTATATACGCAAAAAAGAGCGCTGGGAAGCAAAAGCAGATTTCTCTCTACCCATCCCTTCCTCATTAAAACGCCATCCTATGCAAAAAAAAGGCGCATTTCTCTATATCGGCATAGGTAATCAATTATGGAGAAAAACGCAAAAAGGAAATTGGGAGCGCCTTGCTACTTTCCCCGAAGCCAAAGGACTTACCATGCAAGACTTTGTCATTGCTCCATCCGATTCCAATGTGATGTATGTACTATTTAGCCGTGTAACCTATCAAGCAGAAAACACCCCCATTGGTGTCTTTCTTTATCGCAGTGATGACGGCGGTAAACACTGGATGCTTTTAAGCGATACAGCAAACAAAGCCTTTCCTGTAGGGCTACATGCTTGGTTTGGTGCACTCCGTATCGCAGTACATGAAAACAATCCTTATGAAATCTATTTAAGCGGTGGAAACATAGAATCCCAAACGCGTTTATTTAGAGTCCTTCGCTCCATAGATGGAGGAAAAACTTGGTATGTGGATTTTTCGCAGAACTTACCGCCAGCCCCTATAAGTGCTTTGCTTTATAAAAACGATACCCTTTTTGCCGCTTGCGTAGAAGGAGTCTATTATCGCACCCGCACCATGCAACAATGGCGCTTAGTAGGCGATTTTTACCCTTTAAAAGGCACACCTGTGACCAATATCGCCTATAAACAAGGACGTTTGTGGATTGCTACTTATGGAAGAGGTATCTGGTATTACGATTTTAGAAAATAAAACGTACTTTTGAGCCTCGTAAATCTTCTACTATGATGAAAAGCCGAGTCGCAATCGCATTGTTAATGTTTAATGGCGTTTTTGCCCAATTAGGGATTTATTATATTCGTTTAGGCGCAAGCGGACAAGGAACCTTAAACTTCCTCACTGAAAGCGGCGCTTTTGTAAGCTACTATTACCACGATAATCGCATTAACTTCAAAATTAAACCAACCTTTTACTACAGTGCTGGTGCGCAAGCTACCATAGGGATTTTACCGTGGGTCGCTATTGGCGCAGGCTACCGCTATATGGTACAAGGACAAAAACTCTATTGGATCGCTGATGATGAAAGTGCAGATAGCAGCTATCGCTTTAAAATCACTACAACAAAAATCCCTATTTTATTACGTGTCGGACACGGACCCGATAGAAACCCCTTCATCTCCTTCTACATTGGCCCACAATTCACAACCATTAACGACGTTCAGTTGTTCAACGACAAAGGCGCTATGAACGACACTCTTACGCAAGTCTACCTTGCACCCTTCCAAAAACAAGGCTTAGACCTCTTGTTAGGATTAGACATCCATACTTGGGTTCACTATCTCTTTACTATAGACGTAACCTTCCGCTTAGATTACGCTATCAGGGATATTTACGTCCCTCAAGGAACTATGGTATGGAAAGACTTTACCATGAATCCTATCACCTTAGGTGTGGGCATAGGTGCTTCTTTGTGGATTCCTACAACAGGAAAACGTAGCTGTAATCCTAATTTCCGATAATCAAGGATAAAGTAAAAATCGTTTTCTTTCTTTTTTGAACTTTCTTAGTTCCTCCATCCATCTTTTTTGAATGGCTTCAATAGGCTCGTTGTTTTCAATAGCTTTTTGTAACCAACTATTCCCAACTAAATAGGTAAAATAAGGTTTGAAAAAAGGCGGCGCTTGAGGATGGTGCTTACGATAGGCTTGATACGATTCATAACAGCGTTTAAGTAAGTGTAAAGTAAGCTTAAAGTAGTCATCTGTTTTGGTACTATCGGTAAAAGCGATTTTAACGCCGTAACAAACTTGATTTTTCCATTTGGGATTAGGCGCTGCGGGGTGTTTTCTGGGAATAAAGCGAATGGGTTGTAAAATAAAGTTATAAATGTTCATTAAGGTGGTGGTGTTCTCTATAGAGTCTTTTTTATAAGCGTATTGGTAGGGATAGAGGAAAGGGGCGCCGATGATGGTAAAGGCGCTATCGGTTCCCCTGCCAACGCTGATTAACGTGCCTTCAAACCAGCAAAGTAGTGGATAAAGCATGGCTGCATGAACAGAACGTAAGTTTGGCGATGGGGCAATCCATCTTCGCTGCAGTTGCTCCCAACGGAAATCGTGCCGATAACCTACCATCGCTATCACACGATAACGAGGCACTTGCGCAATCCACCTTTTTTGAACCATCATCCGTGCTAACTCCCCTACAGTTAAACCATAAACCACAGGAATAGGATACCAACCTACAAAAGAACGATACGCTGTATCCAACACCGGACCTGCAACATAAAAACCATTAGGATTAGGACGGTCTAAAATCCAAATAGGAACTTTCGCTTTAGCACAAGCTTCCATACATAAACCTAAAGTCGTAATGTACGTGTAAAACCGTGCACCAACATCTTGAATATCCCACAAAATCACATCTAAGGACTGCAGCCATGATAAACGAGGCGCTTTATCTTTCCCGTATAAGGAATAGACAGGAATCCCCCGATAGGATTGATGCGCTACCGATTCACCCGGCGGCACCCTACCCCAAAAACCATGCTCTGGAGTAAAAATCGCTTGAATATTAAACCCTAATTGCAGTAAAGTATCTACCAAATGAACCCTGTCAAAAACCACAGCAGTGTGATTAGTAACAATGCCTATACGCTTGCTTTTTAGTGAATCCAATAAAGGAGAAGTCAATAAAACCTCATCGCCAAAAAGACACTTTTCTATTTTTTCTTTTTCAAAATTTGCAGTATTGCACTGAGACAATAAACAAAAGATCAAAAAGAGAATCTTTATTCTACAGGGACTAAGCAAAGTCGGATTTGTTTTATACCTTTTAAAGAATCGTCACGCATGAATTGTATAAGGCGAAATTGCACTTTTTGCGGTGTA
>WFXK01000302.1 GCA_015490695.1 Bacteroidota bacterium
CCTTTATGAAGCCGAACGTATCGGAGTACGGAACCTTAACGAAATGGAGCGCATCCGAGTAGGTAGGGTGCTGGAACAAATAGAACAACGCATGGCAAGCTCCATGAACTGATGAAAACCTCGCCTTAAGGCGAGGTTTTTTGTTTCCCAATGAACAACTAAAAAATTCCTATGAAAACAATTCAAAAACAGAACATAGATACTTATCGGTATTTACCTATTGTGTATCAACGAGAGGACATTCCTAATGAAGTGTTGTTGTTGCTTTATGAGCGCATGCTCTTGTCTCGCCGAATAGAAGAACGGATGTTAAAACTTCTAAGACAGGGAAAAGTTAGTAAATGGTTTGCAGGCATAGGGCAGGAGGCGATTGCTGTCGGTGCAACAACCGCTTTGAAGAAAGACGACTTTATCTTGCCCATGCATCGCAACTTGGGGGTCTTCATCTCCCGAGGCATTGACCTCTATCGCCTCTTTTGTCAATGGCAAGGAAAAAAGGAAGGGTTTACCAAAGGTAGAGACCGCAGTTTCCATTTTGGTTATTTACCCCTGCGTATCGTCGGCATGATTTCCCATTTAGCAGCGATGCTGGGTGTAGCAGATGGATTAGCTTTAGCACAAAAATTAAAAAAAAGTAAAAATGTGGTTTTAGCCTTTATGGGAGATGGAGCAACCAGTGAAGGTGACTTTCATGAAGCATTAAATATCGCCGCTGTCTGGGGACTCCCTGTCATTTTCTTAATAGAAAACAATGGTTATGCTTTATCTACTCCGACTTCTCAACAATACCGAGTGAAACATTTAGCCGATAGAGCAAAAGCCTACGGCATGGAAGGCGTGTTCATAGATGGCAATAATGTGTTAGAAGTCTATAAAACAGTACTTCATTTTGCTGAAAAGATGCGTGATGACCCTCAACCGGTATTGATTGAAGCCGAAACCTTTAGAATGCGGGGGCATGAAGAAGCATCAGGAACCCGCTACGTTCCTAAAGAACTCTTTGAAGATTGGGGCAAACGAGACCCCCTCCTTAATTACGAACAATTTCTGCTCCAAGAAGGAATTTTAACCCCAGAACATAAAGCCACCTTAGAAACAACTATCCAAGAAACTATCTTAGATGCATGGAAAAAAGCGGAACAAACCCCTGATTTAGTTCCTAATGAGGAAGAGGAGTTAAAAGATGTGTATGCGCCCAGTAGTGTGCCTACTATTATTCCAAAGGGAAAAAGGAAAACCTTACGTTTCGTAGATGCTATTTCGGAGGGGTTATGGCAAGGAATGGAGAAATATCCCAACATGATTCTCATGGGGCAAGACATTGCTGAATATGGCGGGGTCTTCAAAGTAACACAGGGCTTTTTAGAACAATTTGGTTCTGAACGCGTACGCAACACTGTGCTATGTGAATCAGGGATTGTTGCAGCGGCTATGGGCTTAGCCTTAGAGGGGTTTATCCCTGTGGTAGAAATGCAGTTTGCTGATTTTGTTTCTATGGCATTTAATCAGATTGTTAATAATTTAGCTAAAACGCATTATCGTTGGGGAGCCGCGTTAAATGTTACGATAAGGATGCCTACAGGTGCTGGTGTCGGCGCAGGTCCTTTCCACTCTCAAAGCAATGAAGCATGGTTCTTCCACGTGCCAGGACTAAAAATCGTGTATCCCGCTACCCCTTACGACGCTAAAGGGCTCATGCTTTCTGCTATTGAAGAAAACAATCCTGTTCTCTATTTTGAACACAAGTTGCTTTATCGTACTATCCGAGGGGAAGTGCCTGAAGATTACTATACCATCCCCATCGGAGAAGCCCAATGGATTCAACAAGGTGAAGATGCCGTGATTATCACTTACGGCATGGGCGTACACTGGGCAAAAGAAGTAGTCCAACAATTCCCTGATTATTCTATTGCCATTTTAGACCTTCGTACCCTGTTGCCTTTAGATAAAGAGAAAATCCTTGAGAGCGTACGGCAATGTGGTAAGGTACTTATTTTGCATGAAGATACCTTAACAGGGGGAATTGGTGCAGAGATTGCTGCTATTATCGCACAAGAAGCTTTTGAGTACTTAGATGCTCCTATTGTACGAGTAGCTTCTTTAGATACCCCTGTGCCCTTTAACCTCCGACTGGAAAAACAATTTTTAGCTAAACATCGCTTAAAGGACGCCTTAGAGCAACTATTAACCTATTAATTTCTATTTTTGTTGCCCTATGGCACAAAAACCGCTTATGTTTATCGTTGAGGACGACCCTGCATGGGCTGCAAC
>WFXK01000303.1 GCA_015490695.1 Bacteroidota bacterium
AAAAAATTACTACAATAACCTTAAAGTAAAAATAGAAAAACAGCTTATTCAAGAACAATCAAAGATAAAAAGCGAGGAACAAATCTTAAAACAGAAAGAAGAACAATTATATCAACGGAGGAAGCAATTAAAAGAGCACGCAAAGCAATTAGAACTACTTCGTAAGAGTTTAGAGCAAAGGGCAGAGTCGTTGCAACAACAACTACAACAAGCCGATAGAACTTATCAAGCCTATCAAGCACAGGTAGAAAAGGTTTCTGCACTTTCTGCGCAAGAGGCAAGAGAACAATTGATTGCACAATTGAAAGAAGAGATTAAAGCAGAGGCGGTTGCAGAAGTACAAAGCCTTTTAGAAGAGACTTACCAAGCTGTGGAAAAAGAAGCTAAAACCTATGTTGCGCAGGCGATTCAATCTATGGCTGCAGAACAAGCAAACGAAATCAGCGTTACCGCTTTTGATTTAGAAAATGATGATTTAAAAGGGCGCATTATTGGTAGGGAAGGAAGAAACATCCGCACTATTGAAAGCGCAACAGGCTGCGAACTGATTATAGATGATACCCCTGGTGTTATTACCATCTCGGCTTTTGACCCCTATCGTCGTGCTATCACTTCGCAAACCCTACAACGATTAGTAGTAGATGGGCGTATCCATCCTAACCGCATTTATGAAAGTGTAAAAAAGGCTAAAAAAGCCATAGAAGAAGAGATAAGGGCTTTAGGGGAAAATACTGTGATAGAATTAGGAATTTACGGTTTGCATCCTGAGATTGTTCGTCTCATTGGCAAAATGCACTACTTGCGCGCTCAAGAACAATCCCTATTGCAGCATGCAAAAGAAGTAGCGATTCTTTGCGGTTGGTTAGCAACGGAATTAGAACTGGATTCTACTATAGCCAAACGTGCAGGATTATTACACGATATAGGAAAAGTTGCAGAAGGGTATTATGAATTTAGTCATGCGATAGCAGGAATGCGCATTGCAGAGCGTTATAAAGAGCGTCCTGAAGTTTGTAATGCTATTGGTGCCCATCATAATGAAATCCCAATGAAAAGCCTTATTGCTCCCATAGTACATATTTGTAATATTATCAGCAACCTACGTCCTGGAACCCGAAAAGAAATTTTTGAAAATTATCTACAGCGTCTCAAAGACTTAGAGCCTATTATTTTATCTTTCAAAGAAGTAGAGAAAGGTTTTGTGCTTCAAGTGGGAAATGAAATCCGCATTATTGCCCAAATTCCTTCTATGAATGACCATGATAAACAACAACTTCGCTGGCATCTCATTCAAAAAGTAGAAGAACATGTAAAACAAAGTATTCCTATAAAGGTGCAGCTGATAACTCCACTTTCTTAGACAAACGGCGCTCTAAGTAACGCTGCAGTGCTAAACGTAGATAATAAACATCGTAAGGACAAACAGAAGTTTTTGTCTTTGGCGTTAAATGAATATGGATTTTATCGGTTTCTATTGATACTACTTCAATACGGAAATGGGGTTGTACTAACTTTTGCGCTTCTTTTAAGACATCTTTCCAAGCGGCTTTCATAGCGAAACGAAGTTAAGAAGTTTTTTGCTACTTTTGTTTGCGTTATGAAGTTATTGGTTTTATCGTGGCAGTTGCATACTTCGGAGCGTGTAGAGCGGCTGCAAAACGCCCGTTATTTCCTATGGGAACGAAATGGTAACGTCCTATTTATACAAAGACTCTTAGAGCCCACAGACCCACAGGATTTCATACAGCAATTCCATTTGAAAAAAGATAATTTACAGCTTTGGGTAGGTTATGAGCGTTATAGTTATCCTGCTTTAGATGAGCCGCAATACATTAGTGCGCTGGAGTTATTAGTTTATGTTCATCAGCCGATTTACAATATGCATGCCACGCCCCATTTAAGGAAGGCTTATGTTGGTGAGGAACAGAATTTGCTTATTCGTAATTGGGGGTGTCCGTGGCTTTTGCGTTCATTAGCCGTGGTAGAGGGTAAAGTTCAATTTCACGATGCTATAGGGTATGCTACTATGGGTTTATTTACGCCACAATGGCCTGCGGAGTCGTAATTCCTGCCCGCTTAGATTCTAAACGTTTACCTAAGAAACTCCTTGCGGACTTAGGAGGAAAAACAGTACTTCAAAGAACCTATGAACAGGTAAAGAAAGCGCAGGGGATTTGCAGCATAACGATTTTAACCGATAGCGAAGAGATTGCGGAGGTAGCGAAAGGATTTGGTGCGCATGTGCTAATGACTTCTTCTTTGCCGTCTTCGGGTACGGAACGCATTATAGAAGCGGTTTTTCGTTATCCCCATCTACCACGGTTGCTTATCAATGTTCAAGGGGATGAGCCTTTTATTGCCCCTGCTTTGATAGAAAAAATAGCGCAGCTGTTGAAAGAGCGTCCTAATGAAGTAATCACTGCAGCAACGCCTATAACAGATACACAACAATGGCATTCACCGCAAGTGGTGAAAGTTGTTATAGATGCTCATCAAAGGGCTTTATACTTCTCCAGAGCGCCTATTCCTTATGCAAGAGATAATGCTATGCCTTGGATGCCTTTGAAACATATTGGAATTTATGGCTATAGTAAACAATTATTAAAACGTTTAGCTGCTTTGCCGCAGGTTCCTTTAGCCCAAATAGAACAATTAGAACAATTGCAATGGCTTTTTTGGAATATCCCTATATCGGTTCATGTGGGGTGTTATGATACCTTAGGGATAGATACAGCAGAGGATTTAGCCTTAGCACGTCAGCGAATCGCATGATAACGCTCTATACACCCTGGTACCTATTGTGGGGAATCGTTTTAGGAACACATCGCATAGGTTGTTGGGGAGGAATTGCTTATTATTCTTCTTTGCATAAAAACCTTTTTACTTGGCACATGCTTCAAGGACGATTGTGGCTAAAACAATTAGGTCCGAAAGAATCTTTTGTAGAACTGCAATTTTCTTCTTTTTTAAGTTTTGCATGGGGGACGCAAGATTCTTCTTTTTTCATTTTTCCTATACGCATAGCACCTCAGAAAAATGCTTTACGGATTCATATTTATTATTATTTGGATAGCAGAAAAACTTCTCAATGGAGTGCTGCATTTGGGTACCGATACCATCGTCATTTAGTTTTGACAGAAAACGATGCTTTTACTTTTAGTGCGGAGGACAAGTTTAGAACGGGAGCGGTAGGGTATTATTTTTATTCTGATCAGGGTTGGCAATGGCATGCGAAACTACTTTTATGGACTGGCGACCCTAAGGGCGCCCCTGTTTATCAAGATTCGCTGTATAAAAGCCGCTTTGGTTATAAAGATTTAAGTCAGCAGCCTTATGGAAGGTATTCTCATGGTATTCTAGCCCTTGGGTTTTATTATCCTCAGTGGTATGGACTTTATATTTCTATGGGGTTAGATGCGGAGCAGATTCGTCATTGGACTCAAAACCGTTTGATTCACGATGCTTATTTTATTCCTCGTAAGTGGTTAAAAGCTCGTAATCCACATTATCCGATGTTAAACAGGGCAGGGTTGCCTGTAATACGTCCTAATGATAAACCCCGCCCTGCGAGGTGGTTCGGTGAAATCGGACTCTATCCTCTTTTACTTTATTAAAGCTTAATAACTTTAATTCTTTCTTCTCTTGTAGAAGTAGAAACTTTTAACACGTAAATCCCTTTTGAAAGATTTTGTGTTGGCACCATAATAGTGTTAGTTGATGGTTTAATGCGAGTATTGTGTTGCCATATTAGTCGTCCATGTAGATCATATAAAGAGATTTGGGCTTCATCTGTTATAACGCTCTTAATAGTCAAAGTCGCATTTTGATGCTCTATTGGATTGGGTGTCAAAGTGATGAAGGTTTGTAATGGTGTTGCTTTAGTTTGTTGGACAATAATTCTATTTCCTACAGCGAATCTATCAATGTAGAGTTGGTTACCACCACCGTGCCCAAATTCAAATTTGAATTGTACGTAGTTTCCACTAATATCGTTAGCGCTTATACCATAGGTAAATAGCTGCCATAAATCTGGTGTTACATTAGAAAAGGCAGAGTTGTAGTAGGTGCCTGTTGTATTTAGCAGGTTTCCGGGTTTGTAGAAGATGGGTTGCCACGTTTGTCCGCAGTCTTGAGAGATATAGACCCATAGGGTATCTTCATAAGCAAGGAGGTAGTCATTACCTGTTTTGTATTCTAATGGGGCATAAGCCCAGTAGAAGGTTAGATAGAGGCTGTCGTTGTTGGCTTTGAGTGCACTTACATCAAAGAGAGGGGATAGTGCTGTTAGATGAATCCCATAGTAGGTTCCTAAGTTGTAGCCTGAGAAGCGTAGAGCGCCTTTTTCGCTAGCAGGTGCATTACTTCCACCGCGAACATCTTCGTTAGGGTTGCAGGTAATATCGTAATTGGTATTGCCTGTGTAAATATATTGGCGTCCGCTATAGCGTTGCCATTTAGCAGGAACGTTTTGCCAGCCACAACTAAAGTGCTCCACATAGGGATTACTTGCATCAACAGCAATAGCTTCAGTAGCTGGATCATAGACTGTAATCTGTAGTTGTGCAGTATCTTTCTGTCCAGAAGCATTTTGCACAATCAATTCTACGGTATAAGTTCCTGGGGTGTTGAAAGTAACTGTAGGGAACTCCTGTGTAGAGGAAGAGGGCGTGCCTCCTGGGAAAGTCCATTGCCAACTATTAGGCTGTCCTAAGCTGTAGTGATAGAATTGAATAGTACGACCTGCACAAATGTAAGTTTCAGGGGTATAAATGTAGGTTTTGGGTTTGGTATAGTTTGGTCCTACCCCTGTTGCATTAAGGTTTGCTGAGCTATAAATGGGGGTTCTTGTGGAAGCAGTAGACATAATGCTGGTTAAACGGGCTACTTGTCCAGGTGTGAAACGGAATATTTCTGCATCGCTTGCATATCCCATGTAGTTTCTTAGGGGATCGGGTCTATCGGGGAAGTCGGTGTTGCAGGTGTTTCTTCTGGTGCCAGCGCTAAAGATTTGGTCTCCCTGGGGAGGAGTATCGCATACTTGGTCACCATAACTATTGCATAAAAGATTAGAACACCCTCCCTGGAAAGGATGGTATAATCCTACCCAGTGCCCTACTTCATGGGTTGCTGTTCTACCATACTGGTTACCACTTAGTAAAGGAGGGATTCGTCCCCATGTATCTTTTCTCATCACTATCCCGTCGCGAGTAGTTCCTGCATCGGCACTGAAGGGAAATACAGCATAACCTAAAATTGTTCCTCCACCTGAACCTGTTATGGAATTAACAAGCCAAACGTTTAGATACTTTGAAGGGTCCCATGCCGTAGCGCTTTTCATGGCATTCCCCTCTGTATAATTATCTATATCGGCCCAATTAGGATCATAAATATATTCCACACCTGTAGTAGGTTGGCCACTGGGGTCTTTAGTTGCTAAAGCAAATTCTATTTTCGTATCGGTTCCTCCGCCTCCCATCGTTCCTTTAATAGCACGGAAGTCTTCATTAAGTACCGCTATACCATCGCGTACTTTATCTAAAGAAATAGAGTCATTGGGATTATTGCTGGCATAAATTACGTGAACGACTACAGGAATGACTATTGTGCTATTCCCTCCTAAGGCTGCCTGAACTTTTTGGTTGGCTTTGTTTTGCATTACTGCTCTGAGTTGCTCTTCAAACTTTAGCCATCGTTGATAGGCTTCAGGGTCGGATTGTAGTTCTAATTGCCACAATTCATCGGTACCGCAAACCTTGTTCTGGGCTGCTAAAATGCCCCATATCAAAAAAATACCTATAGTACGCCACATAGTAGAAATGCCGTTTAATTGCTGCAAATATAGACAATATCGCCTTACTTTGCAATGCTATGTTTGCGAAGAAGTACTTTCCTCATATCCTTCTTCTTTCCCTCTATCCCCTAAGTCTCTTTTGTCAAACTTATATTATTCAAGGCTTTGTTAAAGATGCACAAGAAGGCTTTCCACTGCCTAAGGCAAAAATCATTGTAAAACAGGAACAACGCCCAATAACTACTGTCTATACAGATACAAACGGATTTTACCAAGTAAAATTAAAAACAAAAGGGAACTACCTTTTAGAAGCCCAAGCTTTGGGTTATGAACCTCAAATCCGCATGGTAATCTTGAAAAGAGATACTGTACAAGTTCATTTTGGTTTGTTAATTTTATCTTGCTCATTAAAAGAGGTAGAGATTACAGCAACGACCCATAGCTGGGAAAATCACTATCAAATGGATTTTCAACAGCTACAAACGCTTTCTGTACTAACTACTGCGGAAGCGTTGGACCGATTTCCCGGGATTTCTATGGCGAGAGCAGGTTCATGGGGGATAAAGCCTGTCGTTCAAGGGATGAGTGATGGTCATCTTTTAGTCTTTATAGATGGTATCCGAGTAACCCAAGCCTGCCCTATGGGGATGGATGCTTGTACCGCTACCTTAGACCCCGATATGATTGAAGCAATTGCCGTTAGCACAGGAACTCAAGATGCTTCTTATGGCTCGGGAAACTTAGGTGGGGTTATTC
>WFXK01000304.1 GCA_015490695.1 Bacteroidota bacterium
AAGGGGATTTGACGATTAAAGGGATAACAAAGTCTGTAGTTTTACAGGGACGCTTAGTGAATTACACTAAAGGTGATGCGCTTTTCCAGATGCCGAAAGCAGGCTTTGAAGTACAAGGAAGCATCCGAAGAAGCGACTTCGGAGTAGTATGGGAACAAGAAAAACAAATGAAGTCTTTAGAAGGTAATGCTGTATTGTCGGATGAGGTCCGTATAGAAGCTCTTGTAGAGATTGCTCCCCCGGGAATCATAGAAGCCTACGAAAAATTCTTCCAACAAATGCAAGGATAACAATGTTTATCACAAAATCACACATTGCCCTGGAAGATCTACCTTTCCCTTCTGCAATTGTAGAAGGAGAACATATTGTCGCAGCTAATAAACAATATCAGCGTTATTTAGGAAGCAATCTTCCCGAAGTTCCTACTTTGACTTTTGAGGATGATCATTTTTACCTTCTAGAAAGTCGTTTAAATGATAAAAAACGTCTTTTATGTTTACTTCCTATATCTGATTTTGTAGAGCTCCAAAATCAATTACAGCAATTACAACGAGAGCATCACCAGCTGCAAAAGAGTGTTAATGCGCTCTTAGAGAAGATCCCTATTGCTATTGTGATTGTAGACAAAGAACATTTTCGGACGCTATTTGCAAACGATAAATTATTGGAAATCTGCGAAGTGGAGTTAGAACGCTTTTATAGTACTCCTTGTTTTACGGATTTACTTAAAAGTAAAGAGGGTTTAATAAGGTTGCTGGAGCAAATTAGAGCGCAAGCTACTGCGGCTAAGGGGATAGCGATCGAAGTAGAGACCTTAAAAGGTAATCGGCGCTGGTGGTATATTCATGCACAGCCATGGCACTCTGCAAAGGTCCCAGGCATTATTCTTTCTATTTTGGATTTAACAAAAGAAAAGGAGCAAGAAATGGCGCTTCAAGCGGCATATCAAGAGTTAGCCGCTCAAAATGAAATGTTACAGCAACAACGAGACGAATTAGAAAGCCTTAATAGGCAATTAGAACAAGCCAATAAACTCCTTGCAGAACAAAAAGCAACCTTAGAAGAAGGATTACGTTATGCACAAAAAGTGCAGTGGAATTTACTCTTCCCATCTCATTTTAAAGGAGACTATGAGCATTTTTCTATTGCTTATTGGAGTGAAGCGCATACACATGTAAGCGGGGACTTTTTATGGATACGGGAAAACACGCATTATTGTTTTGTTGGCGTTTGTGATGCAACGGGGCATGGAGCAGCAGGCGCCCTTATGGCAACCCTCTGCTACTTTTTATTAGATAACGCATGGCAACATTATGGGCAAAATCCCCAACACCTAGGAAAAATGCTTGCCAAAATCCATAAAGAAGTGGTTCAAATGCTTGGAGCAGAAAAAGAACGCGTAAATACCGAAGGCATGGAAATCTTGCTTTTAGCATTACCCATCAAAAACCATGATAAAATCTTTTATGCAGGGGCTAAACGCCCTCTAGTCGTAATTCAAAACGGTAGTGTCCAAGAATTAAAAACAGAAAACTATCCTATTGGTTTTGTCTGGGAAAAACGTTACGACTTTCCTTTCGCAACTTATCAACTTCCTGTGGAAAAATCTATGCGCTTATTCGGTTTTTCTGATGGTATCACAGACCAGTTTGGAACTTTCCAAGGAAAAACAAAACGCTTAGGGAAAAAACGGCTTTACTCCCTTTTACAACGCACACAATCCTTACCACTAAAACAACAAATGAATCTTTTAAAAGAAGCGTTACAACGATGGCAAGGAGATTTAGAAGCAACCGACGATAAAATCCTTGTAGGTGTTTCCTTTCATTAAAAACTTATCTTTGCGCACTAATGCGCAAAGAAGGTGTCATCATCATAGGGCAAGAGCGACTCGCTAAACGCAGTGTAGATATTTTAGAAAATCAAAATTACATTTTATATGGTTGTTTATACACTAGCGAAAAGCCTCCTGAGTTAAAAACCTTAAATGAAGTTCCTTTTTTAGGCTATTGGAAAGAGGATAAATGGCAGAAGTTATTAAAAGAGGAGAAAGACATGCGTTATGTTTTAGCTATAGAAAGCAGTGAAGAGCGAGAAACCCTTTATGAACAATTGTTACAGTGGCGCGATCAATTTCCTATGAATGTAGTTCATACAACTGTGCTAAAAGAAAAGAGTGCTGCAGTAGGACAAGGTAATATCATTGATGCATATACGCTTTTAAGTAGTAACAGCATTATAGAGGGGTGTAATTACATTGGTCCTAAGGTGATTGTAGGTGAAGGGGTTCACATTCATCATTTTAATACCATAGAGGCAGGAGTGATTATAGGGCATCATGTTCAAATCGGCTCCCATACTTATAT
>WFXK01000305.1 GCA_015490695.1 Bacteroidota bacterium
CCCTTATAGAGGCTTTTATACTTAAAAAAATAAAACATGCGCACTTTATTAGGAAAAATTGGCGAAGTGGAGGTCAAAACTCGCAACGATGTAAATGTCCAGATAGATGTGGAGAGTTTTGCCATTGCCGCCATTGTGATTGTTGTCATCGTGCTTTTAGGAATAACCATTTATAGGTTGCTATGAAGCGTTTTATCGCTTTTGCTGCTATCGCTGTTGGTATTATTGTGCTTTTTATACTCGTCAGAAAGTGGTTAAGGCGTCGTTGGGATGCCTCTAAAGCCTTTCTAGGTGGTTTTGGGGGCGGAGGTGGCGGCAAACAACAAGGGTTTAAGCCCGATAATGCGAAAGTGCCGAGTAAAAGCGTAGCGATATATAACACTAAGGAGAAAGCAAGACCTCTGTTTGAGTACACAGGCAAAGACTTTATAGAGACTAATATTATTGTTCTTCCGGGAGAGTACATCGGCTTTTTTGATGCGGAAGCTGAGAATGCTGTTGCATACTTCAAAGACAACAGATCGGGAACCTTATGGACGATGCTACGCATTATGCGGCACGCACGTCCTTATGGTCCTTATTACGTTCCTGCCAAAGGCGTAACATGGAACAAGCAGGAAGCACCCCCTGTAAAAGCCAAGAAAGGCAGTGTAGGCTTTAATCCTGCTGTAGTAGCAGAGCGCATCTATAACAAGTTACTATATAGTTTCGTTCCTAATGCTGTTTATGAAGTGGTTGAACTAATAGATCGCTTAAGTGATTCGGAGCTGAAACAAGTTCTTGCGGCTTATCGGGCTAAGTACAAACAACGGCTTTATGATCGCCTATACGAACTTACTTATGAAACGAATCCGCCCACATTAAACTATGAGACCGCAAATCGTTTATTACGACGCATAAATAGTTTGTCATGATAAAGCGCAATTGGTTAGTTATTGCAGCGATTATTCTCTTATTTTTGCTTTGGAACAGGATTAAAGACGCTCTTACTAAAGCACGGAACAGGAGCAAGTTTAATGCTTTGCCTATTCCTGGGGATTTACCCAAGGCTGCGCCTGATTATCGTAGGATGGCTGCTTCTTTGTATTCCTATATAGCGGGCTGGGGAACGGAGGACGAAGAGATAGAAGCGCTTTTAAGCCATTTAACCGATAACGAACTGATTGCTGTCGGGAACGCTTTTAATGAGCTGCTATTAGAAAAAGGGGAAAGTGAATGCGGTACTATTGTGAACTGGTTACGCGATGACGGCGTAGAGAAGTGGGCATCCAAGTTTGAGCGTTTAGGGTTCAAAGCTGTTGAGATCCCTTGGTGGCGCCGATGGCGATGTTAAAGGCGATGAAACCACAAAAAGATACATTGTTTGAGGAGTGGTATCGCTTCATGGTTCGCTTTGAAGGGGGATATGTGAACGATCCTGCCGACCCTGGTGGGGAGACCAACCGCGGGGTTACATGGCGCACTTTTGTGTCCCTTGCGCCTAAATTAGGGTATAAGCCAACAAGGAAATTATTTTTATCCATGCCGAACGAATTACATAGGAAAATAGCGCGTTATTTTTGGGATACATACGGCAAAGGGTTAAAAAACGAGTGTTTACGCTGGTGGATTGTAGAATTCCGTTGGGGTAGTGGCGGGGCAATTTGGTGGATACAACAAAAACTTTATGAAGAGTACGGCGAACGTATTAAAATAGATGGGAGATACGGACCGCAAACCGCCACGGCACTCAATAAATGGATATTTCTAAAAGGGTGGAAGTTTTTAGAAGACCTTTATCGCTGGCGTAAAGAATACGTTCTTGAATACGTTCCGAAGAAAAAGCCCGAAACGAAAAAATTTCTACGAGGATGGCGCCGTAGGATTGAAGAGGGGTTCGCTGTTATAAAAAAAAATGCTTCTATGTGTACCGAAGGCGGCGCATCGCTATCATCACAGCCTTTCTCCTCTTCGGACTCATCGGCTTAGCCTTTCTGTATAGAAAACAACTACTTAAACTCATAAAAACATGGAAAACATCCTTTTTAAGCTTTTAGACGTCTCGGTAAGCATCGGGGTTATGGGATTGATGTTGTATGTGTTTGCTAAATATATCAAAGCGAAAGATGCATACATAGCAAGATTAGTAGAGGATTTGCGCAACATGAACACCAGTCAGATCAAGGCGATGGAGCAAGTCGTGGATGCACTGAAGGAATTAAAAGAGGAGATACTCTCCTTAAAGGGGCAAAAAAGTTAATGCGATACAACGATGGCGTACGTACAATTTTACAATCCGAGGACAGACAGATGGGTGAAGGCTGAACGCCTACGTAGCGGACGTTTGCGCATTGTTGAAACCCGAAAGAAAAAGTATAAGGGTGTGCGAGTGCTGCAAAAGAAAAAGCGAAAAAAACGCCGTTGAAGGTGTCCCTATCTTAATAATCGTTATTTCTGGCGTTTTAGTCTTTTTTATTGCCCAATGGTTTATTAGACGCTAACGTATTTGCTATGGATTTCGTAGCTTTGCATAGTGAACCCCTGTGCGCATGGTGGTGGTTAGCCTTCCTTGCAGCAGGGGTGATTGC
>WFXK01000306.1 GCA_015490695.1 Bacteroidota bacterium
TATTACTATCGCTTTTATATTAAAGGGAAACAAAAAATAGAAACACTTGTCATCCCATTAAAACGAAAAACCATCTTTAGAGCAGAACCTCAGATTGCCTATCAAGAACCATGGCAGAAACAACATTGGCATGCAATTCAAACTTGCTATCAAAAAAGTGCTTTTTTTGAACATTACTTTGGCGAAATTAAACGACTAAGTGGTTTTCAGCCGTTTTTATATGCTTGGAATCTTCAATCCATTCTTTTTTTACTACGTGCACTCCATCTTGAAGAAAAACTATTGCTGCCACAAACCATCGCAAATTACACCCACTTGCCTCTTTTATATCCCCGTTTGCCTCTGAAGCATAGAAAAAAAATGCCATGGCTACAATTAAATTATTACCAATTCTT
Organism: Bacteroidota bacterium; assembly: GCA_015490695.1. GTDB lineage: Bacteria > Bacteroidota > Bacteroidia > SpSt-205 > S141-50 > S141-50. Next base: position 396 of record WFXK01000306.1, read on the forward strand.
TGGTGACTTTGCCTATGACCTCTCCATCATAGATGCTTTAATGCATTACGCCTTAGAAACTCGCCTAATTCTAAAGAATAGCTTCAAACCTGAGTTTTTTCGTCCTAATGAGCATTTTTATAGCATGCAATGGAAAGAGGTGTTAAATAGTGGTTTACTACGATTCCCTGCTGGGGATTATAACTAAGGTATCTAACTTAAGACGTACTTTTATAAAAGTTGCTAAGCGTTTTTGAAGGATTTTATCTACATTAGGGAGCCATAAAGAAGGGAGATTTACCAAGGTGTCCTGTAATTTTATTTGCAATTTTGCCATGGCAATCGTATCGATCTTGGGTGTAAAAACCTGGATTTCTCTGGAAAGCTGCCATAAAGGAAACGTATCAGCAAGCACTTGCTGCAGTATCCTTTGTAGGCTATCAATAGTTTTTTGACTTTCATTTAGGATTTCTTGATTAACCTTAATAGCACTTAAGATTTGTTCACGAATTTCTGTTTTTAATTGGGTTTCTACATCTGGAGGAAGTCCTGTTTGAAGGATTTGCAGGCGCAAGTCTTTAATAGCAACTTCCTTTTTGAAGCGATAAACGATTTTTTGGATGCTATCTTGTGTGAGGGCTTTACCGCCAAGAAAGACTTTTAATAGCCGTACAGAATCCTGTTTTTGGATTTCCCAGCTAAGGACACGGGTGTTTGCTGTGTGTAAATAGGTTTCTAAAAAAGTTTCTATTTGTTTCTTTTCATGTAATTGGTGTACGACTTTGTAGAGGATAAAAATACTTGGGAGGATAGTAAGTAGGACGAAGAGCGTGATAAATCGTTTGACTTGTTGTTTTTGCAAGGGGGTTGCAAAGGAAGTTTGAGGAAAATGGAGATAGCGAACGATTAAGAAAGTAGCCAAGCTTATGAATACGGCGTTGATAAAGAAGAGATAGAGGGCACCAAGGAAGATGCTCCAGTGGCTTTTTGCCAAGCCGAAGCCGGCGGTGCACACAGGAGGCATTAAAGCCGTAGCAATAGCAACCCCTGGGATAGCATTTGTCGCTTCTTTGCGAGAATTCGCAACAATGCCTGCAATCCCCCCAAAAAGCGCTATGAGCACATCTAATAAAGTTGGTTGGGTTCGTGCTAATAGCTCTTCGGTGATTTCCCCTAAGGGTGTTATTAGGAAGTAAAGAAAACTTGTTAGTAAACTTGCACCAACAGCGATAAGAAAATGTCTTAGGGAAGTGATTAGTAAATTTCTATCGTTGATGCCAACTGCTAAGCCAATGCCTAAGATAGGGTTCATTAAAGGGGATATGAGCATAGCGCCGATGATAACAGCAGCAGAATTCGTGTCTAAACCAATAGAAGCTAGCATAGCGCCACAGATGAGTATCCATACGTTGGCACCTCTTAAAGCAACGTTTTTGCGAATGTTTTCAATGGTTCCTTGGGCATCGGTTCCACGTTGAATGTCAAAGGTTTGGTTAAGAAGATTTTTAATACGTAGCCATAATCGTAGTAGTTGGATACGTGCAACAGGAGTTAGATACTTGTACCAATACTGTTTCCATCCCATTGGGGTGCAAAATACGTGGAAAAACTTAATCTTTGAAAGGGTTACCTTAGGCGAAATTTACCATTATATAAAAAAAGGCAGGCAAATGGCTTTATCCTCTCTATCCGTAGCTTTTTATCCATCAAGTAAATTTTTAAGGTCTAAATGGTTATGAGACAGCACCTTTCTATTTCCATTGGCTTTATTAGGTATTTTTCTTTAATTCAATACAGGTATGCGGCAGATAAAGATTACGCAGCAGATCACGCAGCGGGGGTCAGTCGCTTTAGACAAGTATTTGCAGGAGATAGCCAAAAAGAGTCTATTAACACCCGAACAAGAGGTGGAGTTGGCGCGCCGTATCAAAGAAGGGGACGAAGAAGCCATGCAACAATTAGTCATGGCAAACCTTCGTTTTGTTGTCTCTGTAGCCAAACAATATCAACACTATGGACTTTCCCTCCAAGATTTAATCAATGAAGGGAATATCGGACTCATTATTGCTGCACAACGCTTTGATGAAACCCGAGGATTTAAATTCATCTCTTATGCTGTTTGGTGGATACGGCAATGCATTATGCAAGCCATTGCGGAACACAGCCGTTTGATTCGTTTGCCTATCAATCGCTCTAATCAAGTAGATAAAGTAAAACGGGCTTATGCTTATTTAGAACAAGAGTTAGGACGAGCCCCTACTGTAGAAGAAATCGCCCATCTTACTGCCATGAGTGAAGAGGAGGTAGCAAACGCGCTAAGACATAGTATGCGTCATGCCTCGATTGATTCTCCTATTGATGGTGAAGGCGATACCGTTTTACAAGACCTTATTGCCGATGCTACCATACCTCAGCCCGATAAAAGACTAATTGATGAAGGACTTCGGCAAGAGATTGAAGATGTATTATGTTGTCTACCAAAACGAGAAGCGGATGTGATTCGTTATTATTATGGTATCGGAGTAGAACCTTTAAGTTTAGATGAGTTAGCAGAGCGTTTTGGGATTTCTCGGGAGCGGGTACGGCAATTAAGAGAAAAAGCGATAGCAAAATTAAGAACCCATCCAAAGACTAATCGCTTAAAGAAGTACTTGGCTTGACACTTTTGTAGTAAATCTTGTAATATTGCGGCTTGTTTGCGCTAATGGCATTTGCTTATGCGGCAAATTAAGATTACGCAGCAAATCACTAACAGGGAGGCCGTTTCTTTGGATAAGTATTTGCAAGAGATTGGCAAAGTAGATTTATTGACGCCAGAACAAGAAGTAGAATTAGCCCGACGCATCAAAGAAGGCGATGAGGAAGCCTTAGAGCAATTAGTAAAAGCAAACCTGCGTTTTGTTGTCTCTGTAGCTAAACAATATCAAAACCAGGGGCTTCCACTACAAGACCTCATCAATGAAGGCAATGTTGGATTGATTACCGCGGCTAAACGCTTTGATGAAACCCGAGGATTTAAATTCATCTCTTATGCTGTGTGGTGGATACGCCAAAGTATTTTACAAGCCTTAGCGGAACAAGCACGAGTCGTACGACTGCCAATGAACCGTATAGCCCTTATCAACCGTATTAAAAAAGTTCAAGCCCAATTAGAGCAAAGTTTAGGGCGGATGCCAACGTATGAAGAGATTGCTGCGGAATTAGACATTAGTGAACAAGAGGTTGCTAAGGCACTGAAACAAAATATTCGTTTGACTTCTATTGATTCTCCTTTAGATAGTGATGGTGAAACAGTGCTTTTAGACGTGATTCCAAACACCGATGCTCCTGATCCCGATGCCGCTTTAATGCAAGAGAGTTTACGGATTGATATAGAGGAAGCCTTAAAGATTTTGACACCGAGAGAACAAGAAATTATTCGTTGTCATTACGGTATCGGACGCCAACCACAAAGCTTAGATGAGATTGCACAGAAAATGGGATTAACTCGCGAACGTGTGCGACAGATTAAAGAAAAAGCGTTGCAGAAGTTAAAAACGAGTGAATATTGTAAGGAGCTGATGAAATATTTATGATCCTCCACCTTTTTCTTGTTGTTCTTCCATTTCTTTGATTTCCTGTTTAAGTTTTTCTATTTTATCTCGCAGGTCGGCAGCGCGTTCGTAGGCTTCTTCTTTAATTGCTTCTTCCAATTCTTTTTCTAATAAGCGGAGTTTTTGTCGTTTTTCTGTTAGGGGGGAAGGGGGGGGAGTGGGGGCTTGCTGCACAGGCGCAGCCTCCACCTCCTGTAAATCTATCCCAGCCTCTTGCATTACCTCTTCATAAACATAAATCGGACTTTTAAAACGTAAGGC
>WFXK01000307.1 GCA_015490695.1 Bacteroidota bacterium
CCATAAAAGGGCGGCTTTTAATAAAGCGAAATCCTTTCACCTTCCCATAAGCGTACCCTTCAATGCTCGGTTTCCATTGCATGGCTACGACACTTTAAATTTCGCAGGCAAAATTAGACAATTTACTTATAAATACAAAATTTTGTAATAGCTAAATTTTATAACTACTAAACAAATGTTTGTTGGTGCAGGCTTGAGGTTTTCTATGTAATTTTGTGGTGGTTTTGCGGATGTGCCGGAACTGGTAGACGGGCAGGATTCAGGATCCTGTGGCGTAAGCCGTGGGGGTTCGAGTCCCCCCATCCGCACCATGAAACCTCGGGTGCTGGTCGCCATGAGCGGCGGCGTAGATAGCTCCATGACCGCCCTGCTCCTAAAAGAACAAGGCTATGACCTCATTGGCATCACGCTAAAAACCTGGGATTACGAAGACTATACCCCAAAAAAAGGAAAACAAATCGGCTGCTGTGACTTAGACTCCATTAATGACGCCAGAGAAGTCGCTGTACGCTATAACTTCCCCCACTACGTCATAGATATTAGAGAAGAGTTCAAAAAAAATGTTGTGGACTACTTTGTCCAATCTTATTTAAGAGGTTATACGCCTAATCCTTGTATCGTCTGTAATACTCGTATCAAGTGGGAAGCGTTATTGCGACGAGCAGACAAATTAAATTGCCAATACATCGCTACAGGACACTACGCCCGCATCGTAAAACACAACGGACGTTTTTTAATAAAAAAAGGTAAAGACCCACAAAAAGACCAAAGCTATGTGCTTTGGGAACTAAAACAATCGCTATTAGCCCGAACCTTGTTCCCCTTAGGAGACTTTACGAAACAGCAAATCAGAACCTTAGCAAAAGAAAAGGGATTTTTCCATCTTGCTCAAAAACCTGACTCCTATGAAATTTGTTTTATTCCTGACAATGATTATAGACGGTTTTTACGCCATCAAGTACCTAATATAGTAGAGAAGACTCAAGGGAACTTTGTGCTTCCTGACGGTAGGGTAGTAGGCAAACATGAAGGCTATCCATTTTATACTATAGGACAACGCAAAGGATTACCTCCTTTGGGTAAACCCCATTATGTTGTGGAAATCATTCCAGAGACCAATACCGTGGTGATTGCTCCTGAAGATGCCGTCTATCAAGAGGAATTGATTGTAGAAGGGTTAAATCTGATTAAGTATCCTTCTTTACCAAAAGAAGGATTGGAAGTAGAAGTAAAAGTACGTTATAAGCATGCGGGAGCATTGGCAAGGGTATATCCCATGGGAGATGATAAAGCAAGGGTTTGTTTCTATACGCCTGTTCGGGCAATTACCCCAGGACAAGCCGCAGTCTTCTATGAAAAAGAAGATTTAGTCGGTGGTGGATGGATTACAAAACAAGGATAAAAAGGAAGTTAGTCTTGTGCTTTTAGGTAAGATAGTATATCTTTGCTTTGGGTATGAAATGGGGGATTTCCATAGGGATGGTCTTTTGGATGGCTTGTAGCCGTCCTGACCCAATATTTCCTATAGAACCCCGTATTGAATTTAGGGCAATGTACCCTGATAGTGTAAAAGAGCCAATAGATTTCACCCAATTGACAGAAGAAAATAGGTTATATATTACTCTTTATTTCCAAGACGGTGATGGGGATTTGGGAAGTAGTGAGCCTGATAGTGGCGATGCGAACTTTTTTTTAATAGATACGCGTCCGAATGCAAATCCTGAAACGCTTTTTTATACGTTGCCAGATTTAAGTAGTGATGCTTTGAAACCCTCTATTCAAGGGGAGATTACTGTAGAGGTGGCAGGATTATTACGGACAGACCCTTTTGTACCAGCAGAAACCACTTCCTTCTTTATCTATATCAAAGATAGAGCAGGAAATCGCAGTAATGTGGTTCGTACACCAACCATAACGATTCTTGCTCCATGAGATATAGACGTTTAACGCTTGTGTATGAGCGTTTCCATTTAGATTTAATAGAAAATTTATTAAAAAGCGAGGGGATTGCTTTTTGGACGAAGAACAAGGAGGTTCAGGCGCTTTTTGGTGCAAATTATGGTGGTCCGCTCAATAGTGCTTTGGGTGCTTATGAAGTCTATGTAGAAGAAAAGCATTGGAACAAAGCACTTAATCTTTTATATCAATGGCTTGAGGTTGCTCATGATGCTCCTAAGCAATGCCCTGCCTGCTATACACCGCTGAAAACAAACGACTTTGATTGCCCTAACTGTGGACTCGCAATACGATAAAACCATCGCCTTCTGGAAAAAAGATATTCAGTTTCTAAAAGGCGTAGGGAAACAACGAGCACAAGTTTTAAAAGAACACGGCATTAAAACCTTTGAAGACCTCATAGAGTATTATCCCAGAA
>WFXK01000308.1 GCA_015490695.1 Bacteroidota bacterium
CCCTTATTTACGTCAACCTGTTAAAATCATTTTTGATGAGCGCTTGGTCCCCCATATTTATGCACAAAACCTCAGTGACCTTTACTTTGCTCAAGGGTATGTAACGGCTTATTTTCGGCTATGGCAGATGGAGACCCAAATCCGTGCCGCAGAAGGCTCTTTGTCAGAGGTATTAGGAGAAAAAGCCCTTGATTACGACCGCTACAGAAGACACCTTGGCATCCGTTATGCAGCAGAGAACACTCTTAAAATGCTCATGAAAGACTCTTTAAGCGCACAAATTGTACGTAGCTATTGCGAAGGAGTAAATGCCTATATCCGACAATTGCGCTATCGAACCTTCCCCTTAGAATACAAACTTCTTAATTATCAACCCCGGCTATGGGAACCTATTCATACGGCATTATTGCTAAAAATGATGGCTTGGGACCTTACAGGAAAAATCACTGAAGATGTGCTCACCCATTACCGTATTCAATACGGGAAGGAAGTAGTAGATAAATTGTTTCCTAACTACCCTTATATCACAGTGCCCATCGTTCCAGAAGAACAACCACTGGATTTCTTTCCAATAGAGATTCCTGAACCGCCTTCCTCACAGCTTTGGGATTCCTTAAAACAATTTGTGCTATGGGTTCAAAAAGATACTTTAAAAGAGGATAATCATGGTAGTAATAATTGGGCAGTTTCCGGGAAAAAAACCCAAAGTGGCTATCCTATCTTATGCAATGACCCTCATTTGAACCTACGACTCCCCGCAATATGGATAGAAATGGCTCTTTATTGGAAAGAAAAAGGTTGTTATGGAGTGGCTATCCCTGGTGCTCCTGGAATCGTCTTAGGATTTAATCGCTACTTTGCATGGGGAAGTACAAACGTCGGTTCAGACTTCTTAGACCTGTATTTGGTCAAGCTTAAAAAAGACCAATATTTCTACGAAGGCAAGTGGCTACCCCTAAGGAAACGAATAGAAACCATTAAAGTACGAAACGGAAAAACGATTCAAGACACCGTTTACTACACTCATCACGGACCTTTAATCCAGAAGCATGAACATTGGGGCGTTGCCCTACGATGGTTAGCCCATGAGCCTTCTAATGAACTATTAACTTTCTTTCATTTTAATTGGGGAGCGAACTATCAAGATTTCTTAAAAGGACTTCAATACTTTTATTGCCCACCACAAAATTTTGTTTATGCCGATACGCAACACATTGCTTTATGGAGTCAAGGAAAGTTTCCATTGAAGTGGGAAGGACAAGGAAAGTTTTTATGTGATGGGCGTTATCAGATTTACGATTGGCAGGGTTGGATTCCACAAAGCCATAATCCCCATGTTGTAGACCCACCGCAAGGATTTGTGTTTTCTGCGAATCAACCACCTGCAAGTCCAAAGAATTATCCCTATTACTTAGATTGGGATTTTGCCCCCTTTGAACGGGCACAACGAATTTACCAGCGACTTAACACCATGGAAAACATTACTGTGGATAGCATGAAACAATTACAACTGGACACGTATCATCCATTAGCAGCTATGGTGCTTCCTCATTTGCTCAAAAAATTACCTGACACTTTCCAAGGAATCTATAAACAGGCTTTGAACATTCTTCAGCGATGGGATTATTACATGGATGCCAAAAGTAAAGGAGCAACGCTTTTTAAGGTCTTTTGGCAGCAATTAGAGCGGGCGTTGTGGCATGATGAGTTCCCTTATTTATATCCCAGACGGGACATAACCGCTTGGCTTATCCTTCACGCTGATACTATACCCTGGGCAGATAACCGAAATACCCCCGAAAAAGGAACTTTGCCGATACTTGTTGAGCAAAGCTTCAAAAATGCTGTGGATTTACTACAACAGACCTTAGGCGATACAACCCATTGGCAGTGGTATCGGTTCAAAAAAAGCCATATTCCCCATTTAGCACCTATGTTAAAAGGGTTTGGTACGCCTTTGTTAGAAGTAGGAGGGGATAAGCAAGTAGTTAATGCCTTAGGCACTTCTCATGGACCCTCATGGCGCATGATTGTCTCTTTAAAACCCCCTGTTCAAGGTTGGGGTGTTTATCCCGGAGGACAAACAGGCAATCCTCTAAACCCTGAATTCCAAGCCTTTGTAACCACATGGGCAAAAGGAGAATACTACCCTTTGAAATTGTATCCCAATCCGAAAAAGATAAAAAAACGTATGCAGTGGCACTTTACTCCAGCATTGAATATTAAAGAGTAAACTTATACTTTTGCTGCTGTATGGGACTTTTTGATTTTTTTAAGAAAAACAAAAAAGACGTTCATCAGGGTTTGGAAAAAACAAGGAAGCATTTTTGGCAACGTGTACAACAAATGCTCACCGCTAAAAGAACGATAGACCAAGAGGTCTTAGACAATTTAGAAGAGATTTTAATTTTAAGCGATATTGGCATAGCAACAACGGAAAAGATTTTAAAGGTTTTAAAGAAGAAGGCATTTCAGAAAGGTTATCAAAGTGTAGAGGATTTATTGGGGTATTTACGGGAGGCGATGTTGTCTATTTTTTTAGAAAAGGGGCGTTTGTATGATGAGCAAGTGTGGACTGCTATAGAGGTTCGTCCTTATGTGATTTTGGTTGTAGGTGTTAATGGGGTTGGGAAAACGACAACCATAGGGAAGTTAGCGTATCAGTTTCATCAGGCGGGGAATCGGGTGTTGTTAGCGGCGGCAGATACGTTTCGGGCTGCTGCTGTAGAACAACTGCGTATTTGGGCACAACGCTCTTCGGCAGCTTTCGTAGAAAAAGGACAGGGAGCAGACCCCGCAGCCGTCGCCTATAGCGCCGTAGAAAAAGCCTTGAAAGAAAACTACGACGTTGTTATCATAGACACCGCAGGACGCCTCCATAATAAAAGCCATTTAATGCGACAACTGGGAAAAATCCATAGAGTCATCAAAAAACAAATTCCTGAAGCACCTCACGAAGTGCTCTTAGTCTTAGACGCTTCTACAGGACAAAACGCACTAAGACAAGCACAAGAATTCATGCAAGTAACCAACGTTTCCGCTATCGCTCTAACCAAATTAGACGGCACAGCAAAAGGTGGTGTTGTGCTCGCTATCTGCGACCAATTAGGCATCCCTGTAAAATACATCGGCATAGGAGAACAAATCACTGACCTACAACTCTTTAACCCTTATGACTTTGTAGATGCTCTTTTGAAACCCACCCCAGCAACCCCTGCGTGATTTTTATCACATTGTCGTTATTTAGATTTTGTCTAAATAATTAAAATATTCAATTTCGCAGGCGTCATGCGTTGGATATGGCTAATAGCTATAGTGGCATTCGTTTATAGCCAGAAAGACACAACGGTTTTAGCCCCTGTGGTTATAGAGGCACAGGAACATTTAAGCGGCAAGCAATTAACGCCTTCTATGCTGCGGACAATGCAACCGATTTCTGCAGAAGAGGCACTGATGCAACTTCCAGGGGTTCAATTCGTTGGGGACTTTGGATTGTCTAATCGTCTCAATGTGGGGTTTCGCGGTGCTTATCCTCGTCGTAGTGAACAAATCACATTATTAATGGATGGTATTCCTATCGCACCCGCCCCATACCTCGCCCCAGAAGCCTATTATAACCCCCCTATAGAAATCATGCAAAAGGTCGTTTGCTATAAAAACGGCGTAGAACTTTTAGAATATGGTCCACAAACCACCTATGGAGTTCTTCACTATCAAACCCCGCCTATTTCTAATAAACCCCGAACACAAATTAGTATCCACTTAGGTCAAAACAACTATCAACGCTATCACATTCGCCACAGCCATGCAAAAGAACAATATGGTGTCTTCTTCCAAGGACTCTATAGACGATTTAACGGCTTCATGGAAAACAACTTCCAAGAAATTGGTTTATTTCATGCAAAAGCTTTTTGGCAAATTCAAGAAAATCAACGGCTGGAGTTAGCTTATTTGCTCTATGGAGAGCGTTCTCAAGCTTCTTATAGCGGTTTAACCCCTTTCGTCTTCCAATATCAACCCAAAGCCAATCCCTTTGACCAAGATTGGTTCAGAGCACGCCGATACGCCCTTAAACTCCATTATGCATGGAATATTTCTCCCAAACTACAATGGCATATCACCGGATATAGCTACGACTTTAATCGTTTATGGAGCAGACAAGAAGCTACAGTGATTCCAATTGCACAAGCAGCAAATTATTTAGGTTATCGTATACAACAGCCACGTTATCAATTTCTTAAGGATCTCCCGCAAGAGTTGGGTTATGTGCGTGTGGGCGTTGTTGAGCAAGGAAAAGAACCCTCAAGTAGCCGCAATCGCTACTTCCAAGTCCTTGGTATCTACCAAAAACTACGATGGCAATGGCATAAACAACACTTCATAAAAGCCAAAATAGGCTACCATAAAGAACAATTTAGAAAAGAAAAACTTTACAATCCCAATGCTCGCATTGCTTACACAGGAACATTTCAAGCAAACAAATTCTACACTTTAGATGCTATTTATGGTTTTATTGCTTCTGTGTTATCCTTTCAACGGCTGCAAATTACTCCTGCTTTACGAACAGAATGGGCTACCTTCGCACAACAAGACCTTTTAAAACAAAGTCAAGACACTACGTTGAACCCTTACAAAGAGCGAAAACACTATTGGATAGTATTGCCTGGAATCTTTATTCGTTATCGCTGGCTTGAAAGAAGTGCTACTTTATTAGAAAGCCGTTTGAGTATTCACAGGGGTTATGTACCGCCGACTACCAGTTTTGGGTTTTTAATCCCTGATACGACATGGCGCCTGGCGACGAACGAAGCCTTTGATGCCCCTCAACGCTCTTGGAACATAGATTGGACTTTTTATCATCGTTGGGGCGTCTGGCAACAAGAAATCGCTTTCTTTGGAAAACAATTAAAAAATTATTATGCTGCTGGATATAAAGAGCGATTTATTGATCCTGCTGTGGCTTATCTTTATGGTATAGAAATTACAGAGCAGTGGGACTGGCAGATACAGCCGCAGTGGCGTATGCAATGGTGGATAAGCGCTACATGGATACGCTCCTTCATCCATGAAGGCATCTTAGAAGACCGCTTATTCTTTAACGCCATCTTCTCTGATGAACAAAAACAACAAGTACTTGAACGTATCTATAACAATCCTCAAGCTTATCAAATCTACATTGGCGATTCCTTAGTCACGCAACCTACGCTACAAGCATGGGAGCAATATACAACACTGCGTATTGATTTCCAACGTCTAAATCGTCGTTTGGCTTTACCTTATGTTCCTTCGTATCAAATCCATTTAGCTTGGAGTGTTCAATATAAGCGGTGGCAGTGGCGTTTGCAATTTACTTTGATAGGACAACAATATACAGAATTTTTTAACTTAGAACAAGAAACCTTAGATGGTGCTATGGGTGCATTGCCCGCTTATCATTTCTGGAATTTCGCTATTCGGTACTTATTGCCATTAAAGCGCTATTCTATCGCTTTTGACTTTAGTATAAAGAACATTACTAATGAAATTTATCGTGCTTCTCGTCTTCATAGAGCGATTTCTGGTATTGTGCCTGGCGGTTTCCGTTTTATTTATGGCGGAATTACTTGGTATTGGAATTAGATTTCTATTTTCCCTTGGGTAGGGGAAGATGCTTTGGCGTAGAAGCGTTTTGGGATGCGTCCTGCTAAGTAACCTAAGCGTCCTGCTTCCACAGCGAGCCGAAAAGCCTTTGCCATCTGTACTGGGTTCATCGCTTCTGCCACGGCAGTATTAAGTAAAATCGCATCACAACCTAATTCCATGGCTATGGTTGCGTCTGAAGGCGTTCCAATCCCTGCATCTACAATCACAGGGACTTTAACCATTGCTTTTATCAATTGTAAATTGTGCGGGTTTCTGATTCCCAAGCCGCTTCCGATAGGGGCTGCTAAGGGCATTACCGCAGCACAACCTACCTCCTCTAAACGCTTACACAACGCAGGATCATCACTACAATACGGAAGCACAACAAACCCCTCCTTAACCAATACCTCACACGCTTTAAGCAATTCTATTGGGTCAGGTAACAAGGTTTTATCATCGCTAATTACTTCTACTTTAATCCAATTGGTTTGAAGGG